>NZ_DAMAUC010000030.1:0-56489 GCF_032079385.1 Anaerocolumna sp. | reverse complement strand
AATAAATTAAGTCATTATGAAAGCCCCAGTAACACTTTCTGAGTTCTCTACACCCTCCAGGCAAAGCGTCCTGCTGCAACAAATTTTTATTAGTCTAATATAAATTCTTTACTTTGAAGTCTTTTTCTGCTTCACGGCGCTGGTCTTTTTTAGCTATGTCTTCACGTTTATCATAAAGCTTTTTACCTCTTGCTAAACCGATTTCTACTTTTACCAGGCTGCCTTTAAAGTATACGGTAAGGGGAACTACTGTGTATCCCTTTTGCGCAATCTTACCCATTATTTTATTAATTTCATAATTATGAAGTAATAGCTTTTTAATACGCAAAGGGTCTTTATTAAATATATTACCTTTTTCATATGGGCTGATGTGCATGTTATATACGTATACTTCCCCGTTTTCTATACGGATATAGGCTTCTTTTATACTGCATTTTCCCATACGCAAGGATTTTACCTCGGTACCATGCAGAACGATTCCTGCTTCATAGGTATCTTCAATAAAATAGTCAAACCTTGCTTTTTTATTGTTAGAAATCATTTTAATACTTTCTTTTGACATATATCCTCCCAACAATTAGATTCTATACTAATTGCTTATAACAAAGTAGTTTACAACCTTTCAATACAAAATTTAATTTCTTATCAATGTTACTTACATTTCAGCTTTTGTATTTTCTTTATTCCTATTTCTCTCATGTAATTTATTCTGCTTTATTTAAACTATTTTTTTATTTCATTTCATATTTTAAAGCTTCTTGCTTATAGCTTTTTGCTCATTTAATGAATCCTTACAGTTTTTTTGGTCTGCTTATGGTTCCTCTAATGTTTCTTCTACCAAAGCAAAATCAATGGTTTTCATAAGCATATCCGTTCCTATTACTTCTACGGTGACCTTTTGGCCTAATTTGAAGGTCCTTCTGGTGTGCTCTCCGGTCATGGAATAGGTTCCTTCATCGTAGATATAATAATCATCTTGTAAATCAACCACTTTAATCATACCTTCCACTGTATTAGGCAGTTCCACATACATACCCCAGGAAGTAATTCCGGAGATGACGCCTTCAAAAGTATGGCCTATAAAGCCACTCATATACTCTACTTTCTTAAGTTTTTCCACGTCTCGTTCTGCATCATCAGCACGGCGTTCAAATAAACTGGTTTGTCTGGCAACGTCAGGTAAGATTTTATTATAATGTTTGATTCTTTTCTCCCTTAAGCCCCCGCGGAGATTTTCTTTTATGATTCGATGAATTTGTAGATCCGGATATCTTCTAATTGGTGAAGTAAAATGACAATAGTATCTGGTAGCTAATCCAAAATGCCCGTCACTGTCGGTAGTATATTTAGCACGTTTCATGGACCGTAAGGTTAATCGACTGATTAATGCTTCTTCCGGAGTTCCTTCTATTTTTGATAGTAATTTCTGCAATTCCTTGGGATGTATTTCATCTTGGCCGACTTTAATGTGATATCCAAAATTATTAATAAATATGCCTAATTGCTGGATTTTTTCGGAATCGGGTTTTTCATGACTACGATAAAGGAAAGGAAGCTCCTGCCAAAAGAAATCTTCTGCTATGGTCTCATTAGCTAGCAACATAAAGTCTTCTATAATTTTGGTTGCCGTATTTCTTTCATAAGGTTTTATATCAATTGGATGCCCACTTTTATCTAATAAGATTTTACTTTCCGGAAAATCAAAATCAATAGAGCCTCGTTTTCTTCTCTTTTCGCGAAGAATATCTGCCAATTCTTTCATTAACAGGAACATAGGAACCAGTTCTTCATATTCTTTCATTTCCTCTTGGTCATGATCTTCTAAGATTTTTCTTACACTGGTGTAGGTCATCCTTCGGTCTACGTTGATAACGGTTTCTGCTATTTCATGCCCAACTACATTTCCCTTGTCATCAATATCCATAAAGCAGCTAAGTGCTAAACGGTCGGTTCCCTGATTTAATGAGCATATTCCATTGGATAGTTTATGAGGAAGCATGGGAATAACCCGGTCTACCAAATACACACTGGTTCCTCGTTTCAGAGCTTCTTTATCCATAGAAGAATCTTCTGTAACATAGTTGGTGACATCCGCAATATGAACACCTAATCTATATAGATTACCTTCTTGGGATATGGTTATAGCGTCATCTAAATCTTTCGCATCTTCCCCGTCAATGGTAACGGTTTGTAAATGGCGGATATCCTTTCTTCCTGCCATATCCTTGGAATCAATTTCATCAGGAACAGATTCCACCTGTTTCATAACCTCATCAGGGAATTCAACGGGCAGCTCATAGGCCATAATTACTGATAGAATATCCACTCCCGGATCATTCATATGTCCAAGAATCTCAACTATTTTTCCTTCCGGATTTTTCTCCTGATTTCCAAAATCAGTTATTTTAACAACCACCTTATGACCGGTAACTGCGCCTTTTGTATGTTCTTTGGGAATGAATATATCTTTACCAAGCTTTTGGTTGTCCGCAACTACAAAGCCAAAATTCTTGCTTTTTTCAAAGGTTCCAACAACTGTTGTTAACCCTCTCTCAATAATACGGATAATTTCCCCTTCTCTTCTTTTCCCTGTTTTTTCTTCCTTTATACTGACTAATACCTTGTCATTGTGAAGTGCACCTCTTGTACTGTTTTCCGGAATAAATATATCATCTTCTTCCCCCTCCACAATAACAAATCCAAAACCCCTTTGGGTGCCGGAGAATATTCCTGTTTTAGTGTTTTCTTCTGCCGCTTTATATTTACCTTTCACATCTACCAGTATTTTACCCTCATCTTGTAAAGATAACAGCACTTCTTTCAAATCCTGTTTTTCCGAACGAGGTACCTGTAATATATTACATAGTTCTTTAAATTTCATAGGCTGGTACTCTTTGCTATTTATAAATTCTAATAGAATCTTCTTTTTTTCGTTAAGTACGAAACTGTCCATAAAGCCTCCAAATCTTTAAGCTGTTACACTTAAAAACATTCTAAAATTATAGGTTTATAGTGTAGTATACCATAATTCTCCTACAAATAATACAAATACTTTCGTATATTTTAAAGCATTTTTAAAAAGAGTTTGCTTAGCAAACTCTAAAGTAATATGAACTCATTAGTAGTAGGTGTTCTTTTGTTCCACAGATACATGATTTCTGGACCTTACAAATTTAAACCCATAAGCAACAGCTGTTTTTTTGTTCCTAACTGCTTGCAGATTATCTGGATCAACAATTAAGCTCATTAACATCTGGTGTTCTTTCCCATGTTTTTCCTTAATCAGCCAGAACCATTAATAAAAGCACTCCACAATAGTAGAGTGCTTTATTTTGTCTCATATTAAAGTAAATTAAGTACCACGGAAAGAACAATAAATCCTACAGCAAGACCTTTTGTAAATTTCTCCAAAGCGCCTTCCATAGAACGCCCTTTATTCTTACCCCAGTAGGTTTCAGTAGCACCGCCGCCAATAGCGCCTAAACCTGCAGATTTGCCCTCTTGCATTAAAACTACGATTACTAATGCGATACAAATCAGAACGTAAACAACTGTTACGATCACTTTTAGTATATCCATCATTACACCTCCTAAAGCTAAAGGTAATTCTACCATACTAAGCCAAAGATTTCAACTACTTTTTGTACAAGTCAAATCATCAGAAAAAGATTATTTTCCGATTATTTTCTTACTAATAAAGACTTTCCTGTCATTTCTGCAGGTTGTTCCATACCCATCATTTCGATTAAAGTAGGAGCAATATCAGCTAAGCAGCCACCTTCCTTTAAGGTATAATCTTTATCATAATTTACTAATATAAATGGTACATCATTGGTAGTATGTGCTGTGAATGGTTCTCCGTTGTTGTAATCGATTAATTGTTCAACATTACCATGATCTGCACAGATAAACATCTGGCCATCTACTGAAAGTAAAGCGTCACATGCCATTTCTACACATTTATCTACTGTTTCCACTGCTTTAACAGCAGCATCCTGAATTCCAGTATGTCCTACCATGTCCGGATTTGCAAAATTTACGATAATAACATCATATTTTTGAGATTTAATTCCTGTCACAAGATTCTCAGCCACTTCAAATGCGCTCATTTCAGGCTGTAAATCATAAGTCGCAACCTTAGGTGATTTAACCAGGATTCTTTCTTCTCCTTCATTAGGAACTTCCACTCCTCCATTGAAGAAGAATGTAACATGGGCATATTTCTCAGTTTCTGCAAGTCTTAATTGTGTTTTATGATTAGCAGCTAAGAATTCTCCAAAAGTATTTTCCACAGATACTTTATGGAAAGCAACTATTTTATTTTCAATTGTTACATCATATTCTGAGAAGCATACATAAGTTAATGGGAATCTTCCATTTTCTCTCTTAAATCCGTCAAACTTATCATCACAGAAAGCTCTTGTAATTTCTCTTGCACGGTCAGGTCTGAAGTTAAAGAAGATAATAGAATCATTTTCTTTAATAGTAGCAACAGGCTTTCCATTCTCCATAACAACAGTAGGCACAACAAATTCATCGTTATTGCCAGCATCGTAAGATTGTTGTATTGCTTCAACTCCAGAAGATGCAGTTTCACCTTTGCCTAAAACCATTGCATTATAAGCTTTCTCTACTCTGTCCCATCTATTATCACGGTCCATTACATAGTAACGTCCCATAACAGTTGCAATTTTGCCTACTCCCAAAGCTTCCATTTTATCTGTTAATTCTTCAGCATAACCTTTTCCTGATGTGGGAGGGGTATCTCTTCCGTCTAAAAATGCATGCACATAGATATTGGTTAAGCCTTCCTTTTTTGCCAATTCCAATAAAGCATACAAGTGAGTGATATGGCTATGAACACCGCCATCTGATAATAAGCCATATAAGTGAAGGGCAGAGTTATTTTTCTTACAATTGCTGATAGCTTCTAAGAAAGCTTCATTTTTGAAAAAATCTCCGTCTTGAATTTCTTTTGTTATTCTAGTCAATTCCTGATATACAATTCTACCGGCACCCATATTCAAGTGACCTACTTCTGAATTACCCATCTGACCTTCCGGAAGACCTACTGCCATTCCGCTGGCATTACCACGAACAAATGGATATTCTTTCATAAGTTTATTCATAACCGGTGTATTAGCTAATTTAATTGCATTTCCTTCTGTCTTTTCATTTAATCCATAGCCATCTAATATCATTAAAACCGTTGGTTTTTTACTCATAATCATCGCTCCTTTACATTTAAATCTTTAGGTATCAAGTCATAATAGCATAATTTCTTCCATAAGTCAAAACGATTTACAAAAGATATTAATACGAATTTACAATAAGAAATCTTAATCAAAACACTTTGAAAATTATATAAAAAACCTTTTTCTGAAGTTCTTTAAAGACTTCAAAATGGAAATTCGTATAATGAATTCTTATATAGAGTTATTCACCCTATATAAGATAGGTTGATTTCATTCTAAGAGTGCATTTCCTGTAAATGAGCTTATGTAAAGTATCTCATACCTTTGAGATTCTTCGCCTTGCAGATTCAGAATGACAATCAAATTATATTATTTATAATTCACAATTTTTCCAAAATCAGGTTTTAAACTTGCTCCGCCTACTAAGCCACCATCAATATCTGGCTGTGCAAATAATTCAGGAGCACTTGATGCAGATACACTTCCGCCGTATTGAATGCGGATTGCTTCTGCGGTAGCTTCATCATATATTTCTGCAATACATTCACGAATTGCTTTACACACTTCTTGGGCTTGCTCTGTTGTTGCTACCTTACCAGTTCCAATTGCCCAGATTGGTTCATAAGCAATAACTGCTTTTTTAGCATTTTCTGTAGTTACATTTAAAAATGCTATTTTAATCTGCTGACGGATAAAGTCGATGGTTACACCCTGCTCTCTCTGAGTTAAGGTTTCACCGCAACATACGATTGGAGTTAAATCATGTTCAAATGCTTTTAATACTTTTTTATTTACTGTTTCATCTGTCTCAGCAAAATACTCTCTTCTTTCAGAATGTCCGATGATAACGTATTTTACACCAACGTCTGTCAGCATATTAGCAGCTATTTCTCCTGTATATGCACCACTTTCTTCAAAATGCATATTTTCAGCGCCGATTTGTATATTAGTACCTTTCGCTGCTTCCACTGCTGTTGTCAATGATATAGCCGGTACACAAAATACAACATCCACATCATTACTTGCTACTAAAGGCTTTAATTCATTAATTAATGTAACTGTCTCCCTTGGAGTTTTGTTCATTTTCCAGTTACCTGCAATTATTTTTCTACGCATTTTTCCTCCATTCCTGCGCACATTTTTGCGCATCTGAAATTTTGTGCAAACGCAATCTGTAGATCTGCATTTTAAAAACCTAAGCACAAAACATTGTGTGAAATGCTCTTCTTCACACTTCCAAACATGATGTCGCTCTGCGACATCACAAATAATGGATGAAGAAGTTCACAAGAGAATTCCACTGGATTCTCTTGTTGGAGTTCTTCCTGTGTGAAACTTAGAAATTCTTAGTCAGCGTACTGTGCTGGCTTAGTATTTCTTTTCACACTTCTACCTTTTTACAAAATATATTTTGTAATTCAATATTTTTATGATAGAAACCACATAGAGGTTGTTGCTATCTGTTATATAAAACAACTTGCAGCAACAACCCTTATTAGTCATGAAAATATAATATTATTTATCGTTAGCTGCTGCAACACCAGGAAGTTCTTTGCCTTCTAAGAATTCCAGAGAAGCTCCGCCACCAGTTGAAATATGAGTCATCTTATCGCCGAAACCTAATTGATTTACAGCTGCTGCGGAATCTCCACCACCAATAATAGTAGTTGCATCGATTTCTGCTAATGCTTTTGCTACTGCAATAGTACCTTTTGCAAAGTTAGGTAATTCGAATACGCCCATAGGTCCATTCCAAACAACAGTCTTAGCATCTTTTATAGCATCTGTATATAACTGACGTGTTTTTTCACCAATATCAAGGCCTTCCCAGTCAGCAGGTATCTCGCCGCGGCCTACTGTCTTAAATTCTGTATCGTTAGAGAATTCCTGAGCAATAACAGTATCAACAGGAATTAATAAATTAACTCCTTTTTGTTTTGCTTTATCCATCATTTCTCTTGCATATTCAAGATAGTCTTCTTCTAATAAAGATTTACCTACTTCTTCTCCTAATGCTTTCATGAAGGTATAAGCCATACCACCACCAATGATTAAAGTATCAACTTTATCTAATAGGTTGTTGATAACAGAAATCTTACTGGATACTTTAGAGCCACCAAGGATAGCAACAAATGGTCTCTTAGGAGTATCTACTGCATTTCCTAAGAAATCAATTTCTTTTTGCATTAAATAACCTACAACAGCAGTATCAACAAATTGTGTTACACCAACATTGGAGCAATGTGCTCTATGAGCAGTACCAAAAGCATCATTTACAAATACATCGCAAAGAGAAGCTAATTCTTTACTGAATTCTTCACCATTTTTTGTTTCTTCTGCTCTATAACGGGTATTTTCAAGAAGTACAACTTCTCCTTCTTTCATAGCAGCAACAGCTGCTTTTGCATTCTCACCTACTACATTAGGATCTGCAGCAAATTTAATTGGTTGTCCAAGAAGTTCAGCAAGTCTTACTGCAACCGGTGCTAAAGTTAATTCTGGTTTTGGTTCTCCCTTTGGTTTTCCTAAATGAGAGCAAAGAATAATCTTTCCACCGTCATTAATTAATTTCTTTATAGTTGGAAGTGCTGCAACAAGACGGTTTTCGTCTGTAATTTTGCCTTCCTGAAGAGGTACGTTAAAGTCGCATCTGACTAAAACTCTTTTTCCTTTTACGTTAATATCATCTACTGATTTTTTATTTAGCATATGTGTAGCTCCTTTCAGCATGTTATAATAAAAAATAAAGGTCCGGTTTTCATAGATAAGCTGGGTTCGGTAAACGTTCCCAGACTTATATACAAAGACCGGACCCATAATCGGATCAATATTATGATGTTTTAAGTAAACTATTGTCCACTTTTGTTCGTAAACGATTCTAATCCGTTAAATAATTACGTATTATGTCAATTGGTATTATACCAAATTATACAATTACGTATTATACTAATTAGATTATGCTAATCAAATTATGCTAATTCTGCAAAATACTTAATTGTTCTAACCATCTGGCTGGTATAAGAATTTTCATTATCATACCATGCAACAGTTTTAACTAATGATTGACCGTTTCCAAGATCAGTTACTTTTGTCTGAGTTCCATCGAATAAAGATCCTTCTGAAATACCAACAATATCAGAAGATACGATTTCTTCTTCGGTATATCCGAAAGATGGATTAGCTGCTGCTTTCATAGCTGCATTAACATCTGCTACTGTAACAGTGCCATTAACTACAGATACTAATTCTGTAACAGAACCGGTTGGTACTGGAACTCTTTGAGCTGCGCCGTCTAATTTACCTGCTAATTCAGGAATTACTAAACCAATTGCTTTTGCTGCACCAGTTGAGTTAGGAACGATATTAACAGCTGCCGCACGTGCTCTTCTTAAATCGCCTTTTCTATGTGGTCCGTCTAATACCATTTGATCTCCGGTATATGCATGAATAGTAGTCATGAATCCTTTTTGGATAGGAGCTAATTTATTCAAAGTATGAGCCATAGGAGCTAAGCAGTTTGTAGTACAAGAAGCTGCGGAAATAATAGTGTCTTCAGCCTTTAAAGTACCTTCATTAACACCAAATACAACTGTAGGAAGATCATTACCAGCTGGAGCTGAAATAACAACTTTCTTTGCACCTGCATCAACGTGAGCCTGTGCTTTTGCCTTTGAAGTATAGAAGCCTGTACACTCAAGTACTACATCTACACCGATTTGTCCCCAAGGGAGATTCTTTGCATCAGCTTCTGCATAAATTTTAATTTCTTTTCCATCAACAACGATAGATGCTTCTTTTGCTTCAACTGTATGATTTAAATATCTGCCTTGTGCTGAATCATATTTTAATAAGTGTGCTAACATTGCTGGGTTTGTTAAATCGTTAATAGCTACGACTTCATATCCTTCAGCGCCAAACATCTGTCTGAATGCAAGACGTCCAATACGTCCAAAACCATTAATTGCTACTTTTACTGCCATAATTATATTCCTCCTAAAAATATATTTATAATAAACTGCCTGATTGCTTCAAGAATAAGTATTTTTGCCCAAATATAGTTATGAAACAAGACAGTTATTAATCGTTAATGATTGATAAATTTTTCTCAAACCTCTTATATTTTACCTTTTTTAAGTGCAAAATTCAAGCGTAAAATAGGATTTGCTTTAATATTAATATTAATCACATATTTTTAATGTTATTATTAAAATATTTGTGCAAAAACACTGTAAAAAACATCCAATCTTGTACATCCCATACTATGTAACATTATCAACAAGTTATAATATGGTTATCCCCACCCTTACTAAAAGCTATTTAGCAAGAGTGTGATACCATATTCCAAGATATTATTGAGAAACTATGCTATTTATAGTACTCTTAACATCTGATATTTCCTGTTGAGTTGCCTGACTGGCTGGTTGATAATAATTTTTGTTTTTTGCAATTGTGTATAATTCATATTGGCATGTTTCGGATTGATTTCTCATTTGCTGTAATGTCTGGCGTAATTGCTGGTTATCTGTTTGTGTAATCATATCACTTAAAGATTTAATACCATTATTAATTGAATTTAAAGCATCTGTTACCATTGCTTGCTCTTGCATAGTAAAATCCTCCTATCTTAAGAATTGTAATAAGGTCTGTTTTTTCTGTGCAGCGGATTGACATTCTTTTTGGAAAAATTGTTTTACATTTGGATCTTGCGCACTTTCTGCATAAGCTTTATATTTTTCCATATCTGTCTCACTGAATAATAAAAGATGTCTTAAATTCTGTAATTCCATTTCTGTTAGGTTACCCATATTTTTTGTCCTCCTTTTGCTCATTAAAATACAGATAATTGCAGATGATTTTATTCATTCAACAGTTATCTATGAGTATTATTTCAAAGGAGGTATATTATTATTCTTATTTTACTTTTTTATTTATAGAATGAAGTGTTAATTCACGAACTTTCTTAACATTCATGAAATAACAAAATTTCCTTTTCTTTTGTCGTTTTATTATATTTTTTTATATAACTCTTCGTATTTTTTAGCTGAATTATTCCATGAAAAATCTTTAGCCATGCCTCTGTCAATGATTTTATTCCACTCACGCTTTTTAGAAAAAAATATTTTTTTGGCATAGTTAATGGTGGATAACATTTCATGGGCATTATAATTTTGAAAGCTAAAACCGGTTCCTGTCCCTTCATATTCATTATATGGTTCAACCGTATCCTTTAATCCGCCTGTCTCCCTGACAATTGGTACGGTTCCATATCTTAAGCTGATGAGCTGACTAAGCCCACATGGCTCAAATAGTGAAGGCATTAGAAATGCATCACAGGCAGCATATATTTTATGAGCTCTTTCATTGGAGTAAAAGATATTTGCAGATACTCTCTCTGGGTATTTCCACTGATAATGCCGGAATAAATTCTCATACTTTTCCTCTCCTGTTCCAAGCACTATAAGTTGAACATCTTCTGCACATATTTCCTCTATACAATAATCAATCAGATCCAAACCCTTTTGATCCGTTAACCTTGATACAATACCAATCACGAAGGCTTTATCATTAATTTTCAATCCCAATTCCTGCTGCAAAGCCCTTTTATTCTTTATTTTTTCTTTTCTAAAATTAAGAGAATTATAGTTTTTACTAATTAGTTCATCTGTTTTCGGATTGTACTCTTCATAGTCAATACCATTCACAATCCCCTCCAGTACATTGGATCTTGCATTTATTAATCCATCTAAACCTTCTCCATAGAAAGGCATTTTAATTTCATCTGCATAGGAATCACTGACGGTTGTAACAAAATCACTATATACAATGCCGCCTTTTAAGTAATTGGCATCTCCATAAGCCTCCAGCTTATCCGGAGTAAAATAGTATTCGGAAAGACCAGTAATATCCTTAACCGTCTTTACATCCCATACCCCTTGAAATTTTAAGTTATGTATTGTTATTACTGTTTTGATTCTTTTGTAAAAATCTCCTTCCACGAATCGGTCCTTTAAATAAACCGGAAGAAGTCCTGTCTGCCAATCATGACAATGTATAATATCCGGCTTAAATCCCACTAATCCAAGAACAGATAATGAAGCTTTGCAAAAGAAAGCAAATTTCTCAATATCCTCATATATATTTCCATAAGGAGTTGGCCCTGCAAAATAATACTCATTGTCGATAAAATAAAAGGTTATCCCGTCATAATCAAGCTGGAAAACCCCCACATATTGGTTTCTCCAAGCCAAATCCATATAAAAGTGAGTCAGGTACTTCATCTGTGCTTTATAAGATTCCGGTAATGCAGTATATTTGGGAAGCATAACACGAACATCAAATTCCTCTTTATTTATGTATTTTGGTAATGAACCAACTACATCAGCCAGTCCTCCGGTTTTTATAAACGGAACACATTCTGATGCAACAAAAAGAATATTTCTCATTGAATAGCCTTCCTCTCTAAAAAAATTACTTGGATACCATTATTATACATTAACTTATAATAATATGATAGCGAAAATTGATAGAAAATATAAAGATAGAAAAAATAAAAGTCATTCTGATAAGCAGAGGCTTTCCATAAAAACCTTTACTTACTCAGAATGACATGATTTTATTTCTTCTTCTCTATTTATACATTTATGCTCTTAGCTTATACTCTAAGCGAATTTTATCTGCAATCAAAGCAACAAATTCGGAATTGGTGGGTTTTCCCTTTCCATTACTTACAGTATACCCGAACAATTCATCTATAGTATCCATTTTACCCCTGCTCCAAGCTACTTCAATGGCATGTCTGATAGCTCTTTCAACTCTGCTGGGAGTTGTTTTATGCCGTTTCGCTATGGATGGATATAATAGTTTTGTTATCGAATTCAACATTTCGTTATCATTCACTGACATCATTATAGCATCTCTAAGATACTGATAACCTTTAATATGGGCCGGAACGCCTATCTCATGAATAATATTTGTAACATCGGATTCAAGGTTTCTCTCTCTGAAATTATCTTTGCTTTCATAAGTGCTGACTCTATGACTATCAACTAATTTACTATTATGTAAGTCACCTCTGACTTGCTTAATTCTTGAAAGCACCATATTGTTATCAAACGGTTTCATAATATAATAGCTGGCACCAAGTTCGAATGCATTTTCTGTAACGCCTTCTTGGCCTATTGCCGTAATTACGATAAAAGCTGGAGTTTTCTTAAATGATTCATCCATTCTTACTTTTTCCATAACTCCCAGTCCATCTAACTTTGGCATGATTAAATCTAATAGAACAACATCTGGTTTCTTCTCTTTGATTAATTCGAGCGCTTCCATACCATTGGAAGATGTTCCGGTAACTTCTATGTCGGAGTCACCTTTTAAGATATCAACCAAAAGATTTACAATACGCTCGTTATCATCTACAATTGCTACGTTAATTTTACCCACTTTAATACCTCCCAATGTTTAAACCTTATTATAACTAATAGAGTGCAAACTTTCTTGCAAAATTCTGCTTTTACTTCTAACCTAGTACCTCTAAAATGTTGATTGCATAATTTAAAACTCCCTCAACCTATAAATTATTGAACCAACAAATTTAAAGTCTTTTGCAAATATGATTGATAACTATTTTCAACTATCCTCCTTCCAAACATTATTTTCTATTATTTACCACTACACGTATCATATATTATATCGTATAAAAGATATTTAGTCAATAATTCCTAAAAAAACTTCCAAAAAATTGAATCATCGACAACATGACTATATATATTTGCAAAATATAGTTAGCTTTACATATTTAGTTTTTATTTCCCACAAATAAAAAACCAAATACAAATTGCAAGTTAAAGCTTACCATATTTGCATTATATACAGTAAATAACATATTATCAAATGTTTCTTATCGCATAAAACGACAAGAATATCTTAATTTAAGATTTTTTTCATCTTATTAATGCTATTTGTAAAAAATAATTAAAAAAATAGTAAAGATTAATTGATTATTATCAACATTTATATGAAAATTTTCACAAATCCCGTCGATAATTTTTTTCATTCCATACCATCTAAGTTATATATCATATTTTCAATAAATGTACCGTAACCTTTGGTAGAATCTTGTATAAATACATGAGTTACAGCACCTATAATTTTACCATTTTGTATAATTGGACTGCCACTCATACCTTGCACAATTCCCCCTGTTAAGCTTAAAAGTTCCTCATCTACAATATTAATGACCATTCCTTTGTTAGAATTTGAGTTATTTAGGTCAATTTTCTTTATTTCTATTTTATACTCTTTTACTTCATCTTCGACACAACTTAGAATGGTTGCCGGTCCTAATGTGACTTCCTGCTTCAAGCCTATTGGAATAAAATCATGCTGGGCAGCATTTACATAGTTTTCTGTGATAGATCCAAAGATACCTTGATTTGTATTCTTCTTTATTTTACCTATTTTGTTGAATTCATTTTGATTGATAACACCTATTAATTCACCGGGAGCCCCTTGTCTTCCCTTAATAATCGTCATGATTTCTGCATTATATAAATAACCCTGTTGAATTTCCATGATTAAACTTGTATCAACATCTGTAATACCATGACCTAGCGCACCAAACTCACCTTCTCTTGTAGTAAAAGTCATAGTGCCGATTCCTTGGGTATTATCTCTGATCCAAGTGCCAATCTTATATTCTCCATCTGCAGTTTTTACCGGTGTAATCTTGTATTGAATAATTTCTTCATTTCTTCTTATATCCAACAGCAAATCCCGTCCATCACAATTTTGAATCAATTGTATTAATTCTTCTTTGCTATTGATGGGTACTTGATTAATAGCTGTAATATAGTCTCCGGACTTTAATTTATTTAGGGAAGGCTCATAATTTAGTCCATCTGCTGCATTAATTGCTCCTGTTCCCAGTACCATCACACCATCTGTCTCAACATAGATTCCAATGGGTGCACCGCTTGGTCTTAATTCCTTATCTTCTACAACACCAATTTCAATTTTTTTAAATTCCAGAAATCCAAAAAGTTTTAAACTGATTGTGTATTGTCCTAATTCCGTTGATTTAATAGTAAAAGGTTTATTTAGGTCTATTTTTATTTGATTGGCGGGAATTTTCTTATTGTTTACACTAATAACTCCAATGTTTTCATTTGTAAAATCAGCTTGGAACGGCAAATTAAAATTAAATTGTTCATCTTCTCCTATTTTAATTCTTATTTTGTCAGGAATGCTTCTATATAGCCTTTTATATGCAAAAATAAGAATTACAAAAACATTAATAGCAAATAGGAGAAGAAGTATTTTTCGGTAAATTGATTTTTTCTTCATGTTTCAACAAGCCCTTTCACGAGGAAGTAATTTATTTGTCATATGACAAAATGACAGCTGTCTTCAGGATAAGTAAGCTTTGATTGCACAGCCTAAGCGAAGAGTTTTAATAGAATGCAATTCCTTTTAACATAAAAAAGGATATACATTTAGAATGTATATCCCAGAATTACTATTTTTGTTAGTATGCCTATTTTATTTTTTTTCAAACTAGAATTTTTTAGTTCCTTTTGCCAATTCTTTCATTTCACGGGCATTATCTATAACTGTATCTGTAATAAATGCACCGCCTAATATTCTGGCCAATTCTTCTATGGATTCTGTTTCATTTAAGCTTCGGATAGAAGTTTTTGTTGTAATTCCATCTGTTGTTTTCTCGATAATAAAGTGTGCATCTGCCATTGCTGTTATTTGTGCTAAATGGGTAATGCATATTACCTGATGATTTTTGGATATCATAGACAGTTTTTCTGAAACTTTCTGTGCCGTTCTGCCGCTGATACCCACGTCAATTTCGTCAAAAATTAAAGTATCAATTTCGTCTTTATCTGCAAGTACGGATTTAATTGCCAGCATAATTCTTGACAATTCACCACCGGAAGCAACTTTTGATAAAGGTTTTAATTCTTCTCCCGGATTGGTGGAGATTTCAAATTCACTTTCATCAAAACCATTGGCGGTATAATGAGCCAATTTTCGAAATACCATCTCAAACTTTACATCCAAAAAATTTAAATCAATAAGTGCTTCTCTCATATTATGAGTTAACTCTTTTGCTTTTTCTTGCCTAATGGCAGATAGTTGCTCCGAAAGACGATTTAATTGTTCTTCTAATTTGTCCTGCTGTTTTGTTAATAATAATATGGTATCTTCATAATTATTATATTCTTCTAATTTTTTCTCGCCTTCTTCACAATACTTTAAAATTTCAGGAATACTATTCCCGTATTTTGATTTTAAATGATTGATTAAGTCAAGGCGCTGTTCGATACTATTAAAATCCTCTTCACTAGTATTTAAATCCGATAAATATTCGGATAATTCACGGTTAAAATCATTCACCAAAGACTCAATGTCAGCAATTTGATTTAAAAAATTGGCGATGGAAGAATCGTAGTCCACCAATTTCGTTAGACATTTTACAGAACGGCCAATTTGATCTCCTGCCGAACCAGATTCTTGATTACTCATTAATCCGTGAATGTTTCCTAATCCTTCTGATATAGCTTTCCCGTTAGCTAAACGCCTGTATTCTGCTCCAAGTACCTCATCTTCTCCGGATTTTAAAGCAGCATTTCTGATTTCATTGATTTCATATTCCAAAAAGGATATCTCCCGGAGTCTTTTATCATCATCTATTTTCAATTCTTTTAATTTGTTCTTTACTTCTATGTAATCTTTATAAACAACTTCCAGTTTCTGTTTCGTATCACTAATGTAGTCCTTTGCGTACCGATCTACAATTTCTAAATGTTTTTCTTTATACAATAGTGACTGATGCTCATGCTGTCCATGTATATCAATCAATAAGCCTGCAATACTTTTTAATACGCTGGTAGTAACGGTTTCACCATTTACTTTACATATGCTTTTTCCGTTCATTATTTTTCTGCTTATAATAACCTGGCCATCTTCTATGGGCACATCCAATTCTCCAATAGCTGCCAATACATCCTTATCTTCTACCTGAAAAAGCAGCTCCACCAAAGCATAATCTGCACCTTTTCGGATGATATCTTTTGTAACTTTTCCACCTAATGCAACATTAATAGAACCTATTATAATGGACTTACCGGCGCCTGTTTCGCCTGTCAGTATATTTAAATTATCTTTAAAATATACTTCTACTTCATCAATAATTGCAAAATTCTTTACATGTAAATTCAGTAACAAAATCTGTTCCTCCTATCGTTTGTTTTATGTAATGTAACAAACAATTTCAAATGGTACTCTCCAACTTTTGAAAACATATGTTCTAATGCAATTGTAGCATAGTCCCATTCAGGTTGCAAATATTTTTTATAAATATTATACCTTGAAGTTCCAATTCTTATATAACGCAAAAAAAGATACCCCCTAATTACATTTCTCAATGATAATTAAGAGGTATCTTTTTATTTGCTAATTTTATTATCCAATAGGTGTAACTTTTATTCTACATCTTAAAATCTTACCGTTAATATTGGCAGTAATGGTAGTAGTTCCAACCTTTCTGGATTCTACAATACCATTTCGTACAGTTGCAACACCCGGATCATCTACATCCCATACAATTCCTGAATTAACACCAATTACACTTAAAGTATATCTGGAGTATTGCTCTAATTCCAGGTTCGTGGTATTTAATCCTACAACTGTTACTTCTGTTGTTGCTGTCTTACCGGATTCTGTAATTACGATGACATTAGCAGTTCCCGGTTTATGAGCAGTTACTCTTCCGGTAGATTTATCTACGGATGCTACTGTTTTATTATCCGTTTCCCATGTAAATCTGTCTGTACTGTTGGTGGGATTAATAACTTTTTGTAAAGTTGCGGATTCACCAGGAGTCATGATTAAGCTTTTTGTAGAAACTATTACTTTTGAAGCAGGTACCTGAGCTTTTACTTTCACCACTGCAGAAGCATATTTACCACTATTATCTGTGGCAGAGGCTTTTATCGTTGCCGTACCGGCTTTTAATGCGGTAACCACACCTTTTGAATCTACAATTGCAACGGATTCATCACTGGAGGTCCATTTTACTTTTTTAATAGTAGCATTATTAGGCTTAACAGTTGCTTTTAGAGTAAAACTTCTTCCCTCAACGGTTGTAACAGCGGAAGTATTAAGTGTAACCGAAGTTACAGCTCTTACTACTCGGATGTCACAACTTGCCTCAGCTCTTGTACCATCTTGGGCAGTAACTGTAATTACCACTGTACCTAAGGATTTGGCTGTTACCACTCCTTTAGAGTCCACTGTTGCTACTTTTGAATTACTGGTTGACCATTTTACTTTTGGATTGGTTGCCGTATTTGCTTCCACGGTAGCCTTTAAAGTAAATCTCTTACCAACACCCATCACATAACTGGTTTTATTCAATTTTATATTCGTTACAGGTTCAACAACATTTACAACACAAAATTTAGTAATCTTTTTATCCGCTGTTTGTACTTTGATAACAGCTGTACCGCCAGAGATTGCTTTTACGGTACCATTATTGGATACTTTTGCAACCTTTTCATTGGAACTTGTCCAGGTCAAATTTACTTCTTCAGCTGAACTTGGCTGCATAGTCGCTTTTAATTTAAATTCCTCACCTATAACAAGTGTTTTCTCGTCAAAATTAAGCTGTAGGTCATTAGGCTGTTGAACGACTGTTACGTTACAATATATGGCAGCACCATAAGCTGTTCTTACAAATATAACTGCTTTGCCCGGTGCCTTTGCAGTAATCTTACCCTTCTCGTCTACTGTAGCCACCTTAGAGTCTGTTGTATCCCATACTAATCCAAGTTCCGTACTGTTAGATGGGGTGACAGTTAACTCAATGGTATAAGTTTGGCCTACGTTTAATTCCAGATTATCAACGTCAAATTTTATGCCGGTTGCTTTTTGCCTTACTGTAATGGTACAGGTACTATAATATGCACCATCCTCTGTTTTTACCATTACAATAGCCTGACCTGCACCTCTTGCCGTGATTAGGCCTTTTGAGTCCACACTGACAACGGAAGTGTCAGTAGAACTCCATACTACATTCTTTTTGGAAGCATCATTTGGTGTTAATAAATATCCGATTCTTGCTGATTCTCCAACATACATTACTTTAGCCTTTTCATCTAAGGTTAAAGATCTTACCGGAATCTCCACTGTAATATTACATATTGCAGTTACAGAAGGATCACTTTCTGAGAATGCGATAACAGCAGCCACACCGGATGAAACTAAAGTAACCATACCTTTCTCATCTACTCTGGCAACGCTTTCATTGGTGGATTTCCATTTCACATTCTTATTGGTTGCATTCTCCGGTTCCACATTGGCTCTTAATTGAAAATTCTTTGTGGTTAAAGGAAGGGTAATTGCTGTTTCTGATAATGTAATTCTTTCTACATGCTGTCTTACTGACACATGGCAATAACCTACCACTACATTGTCCTGGTTAATGGCTGATATTACGGCTGTACCAGGATGTACTCCTCGAATGGTAGCAGCTAAATCCGTAGAGTCTTTCACTTCTACAACATTGGGATCTGATGATACCCAGTGTAATGGCCCTTTGTTAGCGCCTGCTGGTTCTACTTTTGCTGACAAAGTTACAAATTGATCCACTTCCAGTATTGTACTAGCCGGACTTACGGTAACTTTTGATACGGAATCTTCAACACGTATAATACAGGTTGCCGTTTTACGGACACCCTTAATAATCTGTGATGCAGTTATTGTTACCGTACCCTTCTTGATACCGGTTACCAGACCATCTTCAACAGTAGCAACCGCAGGATCACTGGTGGTCCAGAGCGTTGTATTAGTATTCTCTGTTGAGGTTGCAATTAATTGTATGGAACCTGATTTATATATAATTGCATTAGTATGATTTAGTGATATACCATCAATTACAGTTATTCTTATTGTTTTAGTACTTGGTGTATAAGCAGGATCAAATAATCCTGATGATGTCTGATAGGTTAACAATACTTCTACAGAACCTTCATGTTCTGCTTTTATAATTCCTGTTGAAGGAGCTACACTGACAGCAGTACTATCGCCATTTGGATAGGTATATGTAAAAATACCCGGATTATAGATATTTGAATTATCTGTTAATCTAAAATCATCCCCCACATTCATAATAATATATTCTCTACCATCTTTAATATGAATTGGTACAATAAGTGTTATTTCTAAGGGCGTAATTTTGCCATCGCCTTTGTATTTAATATCAGAATAGGCCTTAATTTTATAAGTACCCGCTTTTAAATTATACAAATTTATTTTACTGTCATAAGAATGAATATCCCTAATTATCCTTCCGGTATCACTGGCTGAAATAATTGTCCCTTTGTTATCATATATTTCCCATGCTAAATTGGTTGCAGAACCGGCATTGGTATTTAATGTTGTACTTGTAATTCCTTCTGCCAATAAAATCGTTGCTGAACTCTTATAATTATTGTCAGTATCCTTAATTAAAGGTGAAACAATTACTGGTACCTTCGCTTCTAATTTTTTGCCATTTGCCAAGCTAGTCCCTGAAGTAATTGTAATAATAGTGGAACCGGCACCTTTTGCTGTAACTTTACCAGTAGAATCAACTACCGCAACTTCAGGATTAGCAACAGTCCATAATAAATTAGGTGTTGTACCTGCATCCGGTTTCATAATATTAATTGTCTTAGTACTATCGGGATCAGATGCATCTGGATTAAATGTTAACTGCAAAACCTTATCTCCTGAACTGGTAGTTATAAAATTACCGTTATCAACCACTAATGGCACTTCTATGTAACAAACAACTGTTTTTGTTACTCCATCCTTTGTAACTGTTGCAGAAATTTCAGAAAAACCCGGTCCTTTCGGTGTTACTTTCACCTGATAGTTCGGTGTCCCTGTTTCTGCCTTGGCAACACTTTCTTCGGAGGATTTCCAATTAACCGAAGTTGCATCTGTAGCACTTACACGTAAGTCAATGCTGTTACCATCACTTATAGTAATACTTCCGCCATGGGGAATTTTTTTCCCGCCATAATCAAAATAATATTCTTCCTCAACAGGTGTTGGGGTTGGAGTTGGTACAGTAGTAGCACTTGCTTTCACACCGGGCAGCATACTAATGCTTATTGCTGCGGCCATACACATAACCCCTAATAGTATTTTTCCCTTAAACTTCTTCATATTCGTCCTCCTTGACATGTTTCTCTAGCATATTTCTCTTGAGTCTTTTTATTTATTTTCAGGATGTACCCATCTTTACATTATTCAATTATGTATCGGCAATTAAATCAAAAATGATTAGGAAATTTATAGTTTTTATTAATATTAATTATAAATGCTTTTGTTTTAGACGTAGTACTTATAACCAGTTTTGTTCAAATAAAAGTATGTGTTGGAAACTTGTCAGGCTGCTCACATCTTTATAAAGTAAAAAGGAAGTAATTACAAAAAACCTCTATACAATTCCGTCAGCGACGGTGTACAGAGGTTTAGTAGTTCTACTATTCTTCATCTTCTTCCGGCATATTCCAGTTGTGGTACACTTCCTGGACATCATCGTCTTCATCTAATAAATCTAAAGTACGATTCATCATCTTAATATCCGTAGCATCTGTAAGTTCCACAAAGGTTTGAGGAAGCATGGTTACTTCTGCCTGAGCCATTGGAATTCCTGCTTCCTCAAGCTTTTCACGAACTTCACTAAAGGCATCGGGATCCGTTATGATTTCATAACTGTCTTCCTCTTCACTGAAATCTTCTGCACCTGCATCAAGAGCAAGCATCATTAATTCATCCGCGTCTTTTTCCCACTCTTCTTTATCAATAAGGATTTGTCCTTTTCTATCAAACATAAAGGATACACATCCCGGTGTACCTACGTTGCCATTGCCTTTTGTAAATGCATTTCTAACGTTGGATGCGGTTCTGTTCTTATTATCAGTTAAGCATTCTACGATAATGGCTGAACCGTTAGGACCATAACCCTCATATGTTACACGCTCGTAATTATCTGCGTTAGCATCGCCTGCTGCCTTTTTGATACTTCTTTCAATGGTATCGTTAGGCATGTTATTTGATTTTGCCTTAGCGATTATATCTTTTAATTTACCGTTAGATGCAGGATCTGCACCACCTTCTTTTACTGCTACGGCAATTTCTCTTCCTAACTTGGTAAATATTTTACCTTTTGAAGCATCGTTCTTTTCTTTTTTATGTTTTATGTTTGCAAATTTTGAATGTCCTGACATGGTGATTCTCCTTCCACTTTATAAGAATGCGTCAAAGCAAATATTCCACTTGCCTGCAGGCAAGTTTATCCGCTTACGCTACTTGTTCATAACCTCATTGCCACTACGTAGCATTTCACCCGGAACTTGAACTCCTGCTGAAACAGGCAAGGGCCCTTGCCTGATGGGTTAAATACTTTTCGTATTAATATATTTATTTAATTTTTCCATTACGGAAATAGTCTCTTCGTTTGTCTTAACAATGCACATAACGGTATCATCACCTGCGATACAGCCTAATATTCCCTGAATATGCAATGCATCTAAGGAAGCCGCCACTGCCATAGCCATACCGGAAACGGTCTTAATCACAATGATATTCATAGCCATGTCCATGGAAATAAAGCCATCCTTTAATACACGGATGAATTTATCGCTTAAACCAGCTTCATTGTTCTTTAATATAATATATTTCTGTCTTCCATCATCTCCTGCTACCTTGGTCAGTTTTAATTCTCTTATGTCTCTTGATATGGTAGCCTGGGTTACATTATAACCGGCTTTCGTTAATAGATCCGCTAATTCCTCCTGGGTTTCTATATCATTCTTATTAACCAGTTCAATAATCTTACTCTGCCTTCCTAATTTCATACCAATTCCCCACCTTGTCCAATTTTTGTTCTTAAAATCTCAAAAAAACTAGTATTATTAATTTTTACCAGTTTAGTCTCTTCTTCTGCTTTGCATATATCAATAACATCTTCTGCATGAAGCAAAATTGCCTGCCTTCCGTCAAAGGTCGCGATTGCCTCTTCTTCTTGGGTTTTTTTGCTTTTATCTATTTTAATAGTAATGTGATCCTCAGCAGATACTACTATGCTTCTTGCATATAAAGAATGAGGGCAAATAGGTGTAATGATAATCACCTTAGAAATCGGTTTTACAACAGGGCCTCCGGAGGAAAGACTATATCCGGTGGATCCGGTTGGTGTAGATACAATAATCCCATCTCCCCGATATCGATCTACATATTCCCCATTAACATATATACTAACACTTATAATTCTTGAAAAACCGCTTCTGGTTACAACAATGTCGTTAAGAGTTAAGCCGGTATACATTTCTTTATTATTGCTATAGATTCTACCACCTATCATCATTCTATTTTCCACATTGTATTTATTTTCAAACAAGCAGTCCAGTGCATTGTATATATTATTGACTTCAATTTCTGCTAAAAATCCAAGAGTACCAAGATTAATACCTAAGATTGGTATGTTTCTTCCTAATAAATCATGGGCCGCTTGGATGATTGTACCATCCCCTCCCAGTACAATAGCACATTCTGTGTCTTTTGAAACGTCTGTCGTATCGGTAAAAAAATAATCTGAATTAATAGAGGGCCGGCCATTCAGCAGAACACATTCTTTCTTATTCTTTTTCATGTACTCCACAATCTTCTTGGTAATGACTAAATCCTCATCTTTATCGCGATTGGTTATAACACAAAATTTATCCATTTAGGACTCCTACTATTTTACATCAATTTGTTTAAATATACATAGTATTTTTAATTTAAATAAAAAATTCAGCTGATAATTATCAATTAATTCCAATTCAGCTTCACCTTGATATTCTAACATAAATCACACTCTTTTACAAGTTTAATGTTTCATGGGATAAGGTGACAACATTTCGTATACTCTTCTGCAAATCTAATAAATTTACATTATCAACATATGAAGTGCATTCTTCTAATGACAGCTCATCCCTACCTTCTTCTTCCAAAACAAGAGTACTTTTCTTTATGTGCAGTAAATATTCAATATTACCTTCTGGTCCTTTGATAGGTGAATAATCCAGATTCAAAATTCGAAATCCAATGCTTACCGCATATGCAATTATTTTTTCAATAACTTCTATATGAACGCTTTGCTCCCGAACAACACCTTTTTTTCCTACTTTTTCTCTTCCAGCTTCGAATTGTGGCTTAATTAAGCAAACTACTTCTCCACCGTCTTTTAAAAGCTCTCTTACGGGTATTAATACTTTGGTCAATGATATAAACGCAACATCAATGGATATAAAATCAATCACATCATTAATTTGTTCCGGTTCTAAATACCGGATATTGGTTTTTTCCATGGAAACCACCCTTGGATCCTGTCGAAGCTTCCAAACCAATTGATTAGTACCCACATCTACTGCATAAACTTTTACTGCACCATTTTGCAGCATACAATCAGTGAAACCGCCTGTGGAAGACCCAACATCCATGCAGATCTTTCCTTCCAGATTAACACCGTAATGATCTATGGCTTTCTCCAGCTTAAAGCCTCCGCGGCTGACATACTTTGCTGTTACGCCCTTTAATTCAATGTTTACTGTGTCAGGAAACATACTTCCTGCTTTATCTTCTCTTTGTTCTTCCACAAAAACATTTCCCGACATAATGATGGCTTTTGCCTTTTCTCTTGATTCTACTAAATTTCTTTTTACTAACAGTACATCTAAACGTTCTTTCATTTTTACACCCATATGCATTCTTTATATTTAGGCTTACTCCATAATCTCTAAAATTTTCTTAAACACAGTGACTTCACCTAAACCATTCTTTTCCTTTAATATAGATACATCACCTTGTTCAATAAATTCATCCGGTAAGGAGATAATCAGTTGGGTAATGTTTTGATAATTATGTTCTACGAGAAATCCTGACACTTTCTCCCCAAATCCCCCTGATCTTATATTTTCCTCCAAGGTTACCCAGTTTTCATGTGTAACAGCCAATCTATGAAGCAGTTCTTCATCCATTGGAGAAATAAACCGCATATTAACAAGAGTTACTTCTTTTCCATCAGCAACCAACAGCTCCTTCACACGTACCGCTGTTTCCACCATACTTCCCACAGCTAATAAGACAATTCCCTGAGGTGCTTCATATAGAATTTCACTTTTACCATATTCAATAGGAGCACGAAATTCTCCTAATTCTTCATAAGCCCTGCCACGGGGGTACCTGATAGCAACAGGTCCTTCCTCATATTCACTTGCATAAAGCAGCATGTCATGAAGCTCATTACCATTCTTAGGTGCCATTAAGGTCATAGATGGCAAATGAGACAAATAAGTAATATCAAACATTCCCTGATGGGTTTCTCCATCACTTCCTACCAAACCACTTCGATCGATGGCAAAAATAACGGGAAGGCTGTTAATGCAGACATCATGTATGATTTGGTCATATGCTCTTTGAAGGAAGGAGGAATAAATAGCAACCACGGGTTTCATTCCCCCAACTGCCAGTCCGGCAGCAAAGGTCACCGCATGCTCTTCTGCTATCCCCACATCAAAGAACCGTTCAGGATAGTTCTTGGAAAAATTACTTAAACCAGTTCCACTAGGCATTGCTGCGGTAATGGCAACGATTTTTTCATCCTTTTCTCCCAGTTCCAACATGGTTTCAGAAAATACTTCCGTATAGCTCTTACCTTTTTTGTTGGATACACCATTTCCTGTCTTTATATTAAAAGCTTCTACGCCATGATACTTACTAGGGTTTTCTTCCGCTAATTTGTATCCTTTACCTTTTTTGGTAACCACGTGAACCAATACTGCTTCTTTCACTCTTGCAGCACTTTGGAAAGCCATTAATAATTGATTAATATCATGTCCGTCAATAGGTCCGATATAGGTGATTCCCATATCCTCAAAAAGCATACCTGAGATTACCAATCGTTTCATGGAATCTTTGGATCTTCTCAATTTATCCATAATCTTATCTCCCACACCACCTGGAATGGAATTCAAAGACTGTTCCAGACTCTTTTTAAAATTATGATATTGGGAGTTCGTACGGATTTTTCCTAAATAGTTTGCCATACCTCCCACATTTTCAGAGATAGACATTTCATTATCATTTAATACGATCATAAAATTAGACTGTATTCTTGCCGCATTATTTAATGCCTCATAAGCCATACCACCGGATAACGCACCATCTCCGATAACGGCAGCTACTTTTTAATCCTGACCGGTCAAATCTCTTGCTTTTACCATGCCAAGGGCGGCTGATATGGAGGTGGAACTGTGACCGGTATCAAATGCATCACATTCACTTTCTCTTCTTTTTGGAAATCCACTTAAACCATCATAAGCTCTTAGAGTGGAAAATTCATTTTTTCTACCCGTTAGCAGTTTATGAGTATAAGATTGATGTCCCACATCCCAAACTAATTTATCTTCTGGAAAGTTCATAAACAGATGTAAGGCCATGGTCAATTCCACAGCACCCAAATTAGAGGCGAGATGGCCTCCAGTCTTACTAATATTTTTAACAAGAAAACGCCTGATTTCCCCAGCTAATTGCTTATAATCAACCTGACTCACTTTTTTTATATCATTTGCCTGATTGATATCATTTAAAATTTGAAACATAACTACACCTTCATTCTAATATTCAAGTACCCCATACGTTTCTCCGCCTCCATGACGGCTCCATCGATGATTATTTCTTCCGCGTAATTAATATATTTATCAACTCTTTAAGATATTCATTCTCTCTCTTAAGGGATTCAAATCCTGCTAATCCTTTTTGACTTAATTCTTCTACCTGCTCTTTTGCTTTTTCTACTCCCAAAAGCGTAACGTAGGTAATCTTTTCATTCCGTTCATCACTATGAACCGGTTTTCCAAGAACTTCTACTGTAGAGGTAACATCTAATATATCGTCCTGTATTTGGAATGCCAGTCCGATATTAGCTGCCATATCTTCTACAATAGCTGCCTCTTTGTCATTTGCGCCGGCTAATATGGCTCCTATCACCATGGAGGCTTCAATTAATGCACTGGTTTTCAATTTGTACACATAATTTAACTTATCCAAAGGGGAATCCTCATGTTGTATTCCTTCAATATCTACAACTTGTCCGCCTATCATTCCATACACTCCGGCTTTTTGTCCCAATATTTCCATGGATTTCGCTGCTTTTCTAATTCTTTCGTATAAAACAATTGCATCGCTTTCGGCATTTTTAACTGCAAATGCTTTACAGGCTGTTTCAAAGGCATAATTCAACAACCCATCTCCCGCCAAGATTCCCATTGCCTCTCCATATACGATGTGGGTAGTCTTTCTGCCTCTTCGATATTCATCATTATCCATTGCAGGCAAATCATCATGCACCAAAGAATAGGAATGAATCATCTCAATTGCCGCCATAAAAGGTTCTATGTAGCTTTGATCTGTTCCGCCAAATAAGCGGTAAGTTTCTAACATAAGCATAGGACGGATTCTCTTGCCGCCGCCTAATACACTGTAATTCATGGCTTCAAATACAGTTTTTTGAAAACCTTCTTCTTTAGGAAGATATTTTTTAATAACTGTCTCTATATATTCAATTCGCTTGGCTTGTTCTTCATTAAAGTTCATTTGAGTCTTTATTCTCCCCTAATATAATTAATTGCTTTTCAACCTTGTCAATTGAATTATTGCAATATTTCAATAGTTCTATACCATCTGTATAAAGCTTAAAGGAATCTTCCAAACTAATTTCTTCATTTTCAAGCTTTTTAATGATTTCCTGTAGTTCTTCAAAGGATGCTTCTAATGTTTTATTTTGCATGTCCTGGGTTTTCATTACCTCTCTCCTTCTTAATTAATTCTTCTACTCTTGCCATTACATCACCGTCTGTCACACTGATTTGCAGCATTTCCCCTACTTTTGCTTTCTCCAGACGATTCATGACTTCATTGTTACTATTTACAACCAAGGAATATCCTTTAGTTAATTTCTTTAAAGGAGATAAACCTTCTAACTTTTCTGCACAAATTTCCAATTGATGCCTTTTCTTTGTAACAATCATTTCCATTAAATTACCCAGCTTTTGTTCCATATCCATAAGGTTTTGCCGCTTCTGTCTTACCTGATAAATAGGACTGGAGTATACCAACTTCATTGAAAGTTGTTTTACTTGATTTCTAAAAGCGATGATCTTCTTTTGCATCTGATAATTCAGGGTCTTATTAAGTGTTTCTATATCTGCATTGTAGTTTTTAATATCATATACAGCTAATTCTGCTGCAGCTGACGGGGTGGGAGCCCTAAGATCCGATACAAAATCGGCAATTGTTGTATCGGTTTCATGACCAACTGCCGATATGATTGGTGTATTACATTGATAAATTGCCCGGGCTACTATTTCTTCATTAAATGCCCACAGGTCTTCTATAGACCCGCCTCCACGGCCCACAATAATGATATCAGCCCCTAACTTGTCCAAGGTTTTAATACCTTTTACAATGGTAGCTGCCGCACCTTCCCCTTGTACCTGTGCCGGATATAAAATCAACTGCACATAGGGATTTCTCCTGCTTGAAATATTAATTATATCCTGCAATGCTGCACCGGTTCTTGCGGTTATGATACCTACTTTTTTAGCAAAAGAAGGTATTGGTTTTTTATGACTGCTGTCAAAGAGTCCTTCCTGCTCTAAACTCTTCTTTAACTGCTCATACTTTTCATATAGATAACCAGAACCATCCAGAATAATTTCTTTTGCATATAATTGATATTTACCATCCCGTTCATATACACTGATACTGCCCAGTGCTATTACACTTTGTCCTTCTTTCATTTGAAACTTCAGACCGCTTCGCTGGCCTGCAAACATAACACAAGCCATCTGTCCTTGTCCATCTTTTAATGTAAAATATATATGTCCTGAAGTGTGATACTTACAGTTTGACACTTCGCCTTTTACATATATATTACTTAAGGTGTAATCCCGAATGAACATGTTTTTTATATATAAATTAACCTGTGTTACAGAATATACATTATTCATACCACACCTCCTCTTAAATTTACATGGTTTTTACATTTCAGTTCAACTAATTGAATCTATATAGCAAAACCCTATTTTATCAGTTTAGCCAAAACTCCGTTCACAAAAGATCCGGAAGACTCCCCGCCAAATATTTTAGCAATCTCTACGGCCTCGTTAATTGCTACCTTATTGGGAATTTCATCATCATATTCAATCTCATAGGCAGCCAGTCTCATAATGGTTAAGTCTACTTTTCCAAGACGGTTTAGTCTCCAGCCACTAGAGGCATCTGCTAAAATTACGTCGATATCCGGAATTTTTTCTATGATCTTGTTAAATCTTTCCTTTAGATAGGAAAGTTCTTCTTCTTTTGGTGCTTCCAATGATTCAAAATAGAAATCAATTTGTTCATTCAATTCTGCTTCGTCGTGAAAATCTCTTCTAAATAACATTCTAAATAAGTGTTCTCTTATTTCTCTTCTGCTCATAATTATACCTATTGCATATCACATACCCTGCATAAAATATATGCTGTAAATGCGATACCGCCACAAAAAACAGGTTGAAAGAATCATTTCGCGGCAGCCTTTCTTCAGATATATTTTCTTTCAACCACCTATATTTTTATATACTATATTCTATCTTATGCATAAAAGTGCAGAATTAACGCATAAACAACCCTTAAATAGTAATTATCTAAGGGTTGTATAGGATTAGACATTATTGATTTTATAATGCTTACTTTTTCTTATCAATATTAACACCTGTAATTCGAATGTTAACATTGGAAACGTTTAGCCCAGTCATACTTTCGATAGCTGATTTTACTTTTTCTTGAACTTGCTTTGATGTATTGGGAATGTTATAACCATATTCTAAGGTCAGGACTAAATCAACAGAGACTGCATTTGAATTCACATCAATTTTAACCCCTTTTGAAAGGTTCCTCATTCCTAATTTACTAACAAGCTCATTGGTAATGTTGCTTGCCATGGAGGCAACACCTTCTACTTCCGTAGCGGCCATGCCGGCAATTGTAGCAACGACTTCATCTGCTATCTGAACCTCTCCCACTTTACTACTTGCATGTATTTGATAAGTATTTCTATTCTCCTGTTCCTTATTCACAGTCATTACCTCCTAAGTCCTTACACATTTCTGGATTCATTGTGTTCAAAAATAGTTCTTATTAGGTATTATATCAGAATTGAACCTTTTTGCAAACCATTTTATTCACATTTTTGTATAAGAACGAAACATGCCCCCTAAGAGTCTATATTCTTAATACACTTTACAGCTTCTTAAGAGGAAAAAGGCTGTCACAAATAAAAGTGTATTTCAAAACACTTTGTTTTGTAACAGACCTTCCGTGGATTATGTATTGCTGGATTATTCTTCTATAACTACCGGTGCAATCACAATATTCTTAGACTCCGCATTAGTTTCTCTCTTTACGATGTCTTCAATTTGTGCGGTTTCCTGATCTGAAATACTGGCAGCATTAATAACAACATCTACTTTTCCTTCTTCTGAAATTGTAACTAATGCATCTGCAAAGCCTTTTGCCTCCAATAAAGATTCCGTAGCGTCTTCTCGCTCTGCATTAGCTGTTAGTTTTAACAACATGTTGGCAGCATTATCTCTTACATCAGCTGAAAGATTGGCATTATTTATAATGTCTGTATAAGTAGTCTTGCTCTTGGAACGTATTTGCTCTCTTTCCAGTCTGTTGGATACAAAATAATTAGGAGCAATGGTTGTGTTTACTAAAACAGCTTCACCGGGTTCCGTACTCTTTTCCTGACCCTCATTAGAAACGATTTCGCCGGTATCACTTACGTCAAAAGTTGCAACCTCTTCTGCATCCTTGTCGTCAGCATCTGCTACTTCAGCGTTTTGTGTATCTACCTGGGTGGTATCTTTTACTTCCGCATCTTTACCTTCTGCCGTAGGATCAAGTAAATCAGAAGAAACATCCCCTTCTAACTCAACCATATCTCCATTCAGAATATTATCACCCTTCGTTTCTGCATGTTCATCATAATCTAATACTTCGCCATTTCCAATATTTGCGGTATTCGTCTTATTTTTATCGTTCTTTCCGGAATAATTTAGATACCCTGCAATGATAATCATAACCGCAAGAGCTACTATGATTATTTGGTTTTTCTTGAATATATTCTTCATACTTGCCTCCTTTAATATTCTTTAATTCATTTTCATTACTTTAACTTTATGTGCGGGAACATTAAATAATACCTGTACAGCTTCAATAATTTCAGCAATAATTTCAGGCTTATCACCACCTTCGGCAATTACTGCTATTCCTTCTACCTCCGGCTCTAATTCCTGAACCACATATGGAAGGTTTTCCCCGCTTCCACTGCCTACCATAACTGTGCTTTCTTCATTTCTTACACTACTACTTACTCTATTTCCGCCCTCCCCGTCAACTTCATTCATGCTTTCTTGTGTAAATGGATTATCTTTAAGAACAATCCTTTCTTTAGAACCTTTTAAGGTTACCATGACTTCTACATTACCGATACCGGCAACATTAGATAGAAATTTTTTTAGTTTTTTTTCCAAATCTTCGGAATAGACTTCTGTTTCATCTTCCTTCTTAATATCTGAAGAACTTTTTACTGTTTCTGTTTGGTTAATCTTTTCTGCTGTACTTTTTTCGTTCTGGAGATTTTTTGACGAAAATAAATTCGGAAATGATGTGAGCAGAAGCAGCACACCGGCTATTAGGAGCATTACCAAATTAACTGGTTTGATGATAAACTTCTTTCCTGCTAATCTTTTACCATTATCTTTTCCAATATCCTTCTCATGATCACTTTCTTTATTTTTTACCTTATCCATGACTTCTCCTACTTTAGTACCACAGAAATTTATTATTCCTGTATACTAATATTTATATTATCAGGTTTCATATTATAGAAGTCCGACAACAGGTTTTTTACATTAATTTCTTCAGGAGATAAGTGATCCCTTTCTTTTGTCCTGCGGTCTTCCTCCTCATTTCCAATCTTAATTTTATCGATCTCAATAGGTTCCATTTTTGAAAGATTTTCTTTTGCTTTTTGTTTTTTAAAACCTGCCGTTAAATCAATGGTTTTTAATGAACCAAAGGAAATACTTTCTGGTTCTTCATCTATAGTTATATTTAAATTAACAACATATAAATCCTGGTTTTTAATTAATGAAGCAATTTGTTCATTGATTCTCTCCTTATATTCTGCTAAAATCCTGTCTTTTTGCTCCTGCTCTGAATCCAACAATATCTGATTAATATTTTCTGATTCCGCTATAAAAAAATTAGTTGACATATAATATTCCAAGGATTTATCCAGTTCAAAAACTTTAAATAGTGGTGATATTACAAGAATAACTAAAATAATTCCCGTTATAAGGTTAATATATTTTTTATATGTGCTTTTTCCAAGTAAGTTATTAATAATGGTTGAAAGTACCAAGAATATAATAATATTTTTTACCCAGCTATAAACTTCATTCACAAGAATCTCCATTCTGCCGGACACCGCTAATTTGGGTCAGCACTTTAGATTATTGTACTATAACTTCCTATGTAGTACTTGCCGCAACCATGGCAATGGTTAATAAGAATAAAACAGCGCCTACAAAGACCGTTTCAAGCAGTAATGCCGAGGCTTCTGCTGAGGAATTTATGCAATTAAGCATCCGCTTGTCCGAAATTGGCTGGACAGCCGCACAGCTTACTTTATAAATAAGCGTGGTTGCTGCCAGCTTAAATATAGGTACTGCGCAAACGATAATTATAATAATTACACCAACAATTCCCACCGAATTCTTTAAAAGTATGCCTGCTCCTAAAATACTTTCCGTTACTCCTCCAAGAATGTCTCCCACTCCCGGTATCGCTCCCGCTGCTCTCATAAATACGGACTTTTTTAAATTATCCGCCACCGGTAATATTAGCCCCTGTACTGCATTAAAACCTAATACAACTGCAAGTAAAGTTCGTAATACCCATTTTATAATCACTGCCATTAATTCGGATAGTTTAGATAATAAATCTTCTTTGGATAAATTATTGGCCATGGAAGTAATTAAATATATGTTAATAGATGGTATTATAACTTTGATTAATAATGCATCTGCAAAAGTAATTAGAAATAACGTCGCCTGATAGTACACCATGGAAGTACTTGCGCTTGAAGTAAAGGCCACGGTTATAAAATAAGTTGGAACCAGGACCGTCATAAAATTAAGTACCTTTGAAATCGTGGCTGCTGCTAAGTTTGCTGCCGAAATAAAGGAGGCGGTCAATACACTAAATAGCAGCAAGTAGGCTACATAAAACCCGGTTTCTGCAACTTGACTGTTCTGAAAAGCATGAGAAAAATTCGTAAAAACAGCGGCAATAATCGCAACAGATAGCAGGCTTGTTAAAGTACCGATATTTCCTTTTAACTCATTTATAATACCATCCTTTATATCTATACTGATTTGTTTAAGAGAAAATTCTGTTTTCCCCGATACCAGATTAGAAACATATTCTTCAAAATTAATCTTCTCATTGCCACTAAGTATTTCATCAATGACCTGCTGCACTTCCTGATAATTGATATCCATATCATCAGCAACGTTTATTCCGCTGGATAATCCCGTATCATTGGTGGTTTCCGCACTGTCTGAGCCTGTCTTATTCTTTGCTGTCACATCACTGGCAAATACCTCTTTTTCTACTAAAAGAAGAAATAAAATAATCAGTATCAGAAATACCAGTACCTTCCTTTTGCTATTTCTCTTGTCCCATTCTGCCATGTCTTTTGTCCTCCTTCAGACTTAAGCTTTGAGGAAGTTATTAATGGTATCTAATAAAGCTAATAATATAGGCATACCAGTAGCTAATATAGTTAACTTTCCTACCAATTCAATTTGATTGGCTACTGCCGTATATCCACAGTCTTTGCATATATTGGACGATATTTCTGCTACATAGGTGATACCGATGATTTTAAGTAATATGGTAATATAGGCTTGATTTAAACTGATATAGGATTGAATTTTCTTAATTGCATTGATAATAATCTCTAATCTATTTACACCCAGTAAGAAAATCAGGATGCAGCCTACTATGCTGATATAGGTGGAGAATTCTGCTCTGCTGCTCTTAAACTGTATGGCCAATAATACCGCAACCAATCCAATCAGGGCTATTTTTATCATCTATAACCTTGCTCCTTTCAAAGACTGAGACTTTATATAGCACAAATCTCTCTTTATAATGCAAATAATCTTTTGATTATTTCAAACAAATCAAATATGTATGGCACAATCCAAAACAATACTAAAAGTAATCCTGCCAGATTTACCAAATATGCCTGCTCGTCTCTACCGGATTGCTTTAGTATCTGATTAAGTACGGAAACCAAAATACCTACTGCCGCAATCCTAAATATCAGGTTGATATTCATGTCATCCTCCTTGCGTATGCCTTTTTCTCAATTATCATCAATCATAACATCACTATGATGATAAAGATTCCTCCCATAATGCCTAAGGAATTATATAAATAAGATTTTTGCTTTACAGTTTGGGATAAATCATTAATCTCTTCTTCTAATTGTGATATGTACAGATCCAAGGTATTTATCTGCATATCCTTGTCTAAATAGCCAAGGTTTTCACCAAATTGACTAAGGCCAGTCAAATCTTTTTTACTTAGGGAAGTGTTTTCCAGCTCTTTTTCTACTGCTTCCTTCCATATATCACAAAAGGACACTCCACCCAATTCAAAAAGCCGATTTGCAATAACCGTTAAGAACTGCTTAAACTTACCGCTATGACGATTCGATAAGGCTTGTACTGCTTCAGGCAATGGTGTATTAGCATATCGTATATCACCCCGCAAGAGGAATAGAAGCTTTTTTAGTTCTTTCAAATCACTGATTCTGTTTTTTAATTCACCGCTAAAATACCAACCCATTCCGGTTGAAGATGTGATGATTAATATGCAACCTATTATTTTTAAAAATCCCATGACAACTCCCATCTGCGTGATTTAGCACGCTTATAAATCAAAGTGAACCTAATCTCTCTTTCGATACATTAGCACCTATCACTAATTTTATTTCCCTCTGCATCATAGACATCTTCTAAATGTCCCACACCTTTTGCATTGCTTAATAAAATATATCTTTCAAAAAGCTTTTCCTCCACTAATTTTCCAAGTATCGGCTTACTTTTTATATCTTCTATGGAATTACCATGAACCGTGGCAATTAATTTGCATCCGCAATTCATTACATACTCTATAGCATCAATATCTTCACCGGAACCCACTTCATCAACGGCAATCACCCTTGGAGACATAGACCTTATTAACATGAGCATACCTTTTGCTTTGGGACAACAATCCAATACATCTGTCCGAATTCCTAAGTCATTCTGGGGAATTCCCATATAGCAGGCACCTATTTCAGACCTTTCATCCACTACTCCCACTGTCATTCCCGGTCTCTTTCCGTTACCGTTAGATAATTGACGGATTACATCCCGTAAAAGAGTGGTTTTCCCGCAGCGGGGCGGCGAAATAATTAAAGTATGGTAACAGTTATTATATTCATCTATGAGATAGGGCAGAACTTTATCACCGCAGCCTTTTATCTGATGGGATAACCGTATATTAATAAAGGATATATGCTTTATACTCTTAATTTTATTGTCATCCAATACAGCCTTGCCAACGATTCCTACTCTATGTCCCCCAGTAATAGTTATAAAACCTTGTCTGATTTCTTCTTCAAAAGCATACAAAGAAAAATTACTGATATATTCCATTGTTTCCCGGATTTCATTTTTCAAGATAATACAAGCATTTTTATCGTTTTCTACCATCTGGGACTCAGCGGTAATAAAATATTCCTTATTATCATAGATTACAATCAAGGGTCCATTTACTCGAAGTCTGATTTCCTGCAGCTTATCGTAATCAAATTCCACCTTCGAGAGTATGGTTCTAAGCTTTAAGGAAAAGATTTTTAACAGCTCGTCTTTTTTATTCATCTCATCTCCCCTCCTTAGAACAATATATGTCCACCTAAAGAAAATATTCTAAAAAAATGTGAGAAAAAAAGTCTGTTTAAATTACCTTTTAAACCCAAAGCAGAAAAATCATAGACAATATAATAGCGCTCTTCAAAATTCTTTGACAACATAAGGCTTGTAAAACTCACTGAATTATATTATTCTAGTTAGTAATGAAAATTTATGCTTGATGTATTTTTAGGAGGGAATTATGGAATACGGATTAATCGGAGAAAAATTGGGACATAGTTATTCAAAAATTATCCATGAAAAACTGGCAGATTATAAATACGACTTAACGCCTTTAACAAAAGAAGAATTCCCATTATTTATGGAGAAAAGAGAGTTCAAAGCAATCAATGTAACCATACCTTATAAAGAAAAAGTGCTTCCTTATTTAGATGAAATGGACAATAACGCAAAACAGATTGGTGCTGTTAATACTATTGTAAATACCAACGGCAAACTAATAGGACACAATACGGACTTTTCCGGTTTCCTATATGTGATACAAAATAATGGAGTTGAAATTAAGAACAAAAAAGTGCTTGTATTAGGAAATGGCGGCGCTTCCAAAGCGGTGGTTGCTGTTTTAAAATTCCTAAAAGCAAAAGAAATCATTCTGGCTGGCAGAACTCTCCGTGAAAATACCATAACTTTTGCAGAATGTTATGAAAAACATTTTGATGGGCAGGTTGTCGTTAATGCCACTCCTGTCGGTATGTACCCTAATGTAAACGAATCTCCCATTGACTTAAGTAAATTTACAAATTGTAAGGCAGTTCTTGACTTAATCTACAATCCCTTAAAGACAAAGCTGCTTCTTCAGGCAGAAGCCTTGGGAATGAAGGCAGTTAATGGTTTAGAAATGCTAGTTGCACAGGCAAAATATGCAGTGGAGTACTTTCTTGGAAATGAAATTGAAGATGTTAGAATTAAAGAAGTTACCAATGAAATTTATGATTTTGGTGTTGGTAAACATCGTTGAAAAGAAGATGTTTACAAAAATGCCATTCTGACAGCAGTTTAGCTAGAAGAACTCACCGTTCAAATGAGTTTTTCCGCCTTCAAGGCTCAGAATGACATTTTCTTAATTTTTTATTTAGTTTCAGTCTAATAAGTACCTGCGATTTAAAGGTTCCGGATGACTTTATTTACATTACATTTTGAGGTTTATTTTCCATCCATTTTACAATGTTATCAAATACTATAACCGCTCTCTTTACAAGGGCTTCCTTCGTAGCAAATCCTATATGGGGAGCTACTACTGTATTTGGAGTCTGGAATAAAGGATGGTCTTTTCCAATTGGAGGCTCTTTTTCGAATACATCGATTCCCGCTCCTGCGATTTTACCTGAATTCAAAGCATCCGCAAGTGCATTGCTGTCTACAATTGGCCCTCTTGCCGTATTAATCAGGATGGCGTTCTCCTTCATTAAGGCAATATTTTCTGCATGAATTAACCCTTTTGTAGATTCATTTAACGGAGTGTGAATGGATACAATATCACAGGTTGATAGCAGCGTGTTTAAATCTGTATAAGTAATTCCCGATACTTCTTTTTTGGTTCTGCTATAAGCATATACTTCACATCCAAATGCCTTGGCAATGTTAGCTACTCTCATACCGATGGTACCGGTACCAACTACACCAAATTTCTTTCCTTCCAGTTCGAAACCAATAAGGCCGTCTTTGGTGCCTTCTTCTCTGGTTACTTTATTACATGGAATGATATTACGATAAAGGGCAATAATCATTCCGAATACCAAGTCTGCTACTGCAGCTGTAGAATATCCTGCGCAGTTACATACCATAACTCCATTCTGTTTGCAGGTGTCCATTGCTATATGATCAACACCGGTAAATGCAACGGATAATAATTTTAAATTCTTGCATCCATTAATAACTTCTCCATTTAAGGGAAGATTGGATACAGCAATTATGTCCGCATCTTTTCCTCTTTCAATTAAAGTTTCCGTATCTGTCACCTTGGTATCATAATAAACTACTTCTATTTTATCTCCTAAGGCTTCTGTTGCCAAAGATAATAATTTTTCTTTATCCACTCCAAGCGGCTCAATAATAACTAGTTTCATCTTTATGTCCTCCATAATTTTATGCGAAAAAGCTTCGCCTATTTTTATTATCTATCCCATTTATCACATAATGCTTCAATTTGACTGGTGAATTTGGCTAAATCTTTATTGGCACCGCCTTCATTATGCTGTATGACAACCATCAGTCTTCTTCCCGCATTAACTAATCGTTCAAAAACAGTAAAACCTTTCTTTTGTTTTGGCTTAGCTTGAACTTCTACCATTTTTCCTTCTTCTATCCATAAATTGTTCTTTAAATCAAAGATGGCACCACTATAAGGAGCATCTGCATTCAGATCCAGTTCCTCTCTCAAAGTGTTGGTAAATAAATCTGTTACATCACTTTCTCCATGAACTACAAATACTTTCTCCGGTTTCTTTTCATAACTTCTTATCCATTTTAACAAACCTTCCCGGTCTGCGTGACCGCTTACACCGGATAGCTTACGGATCTGGGCATTTATCTGCACAGTTTCTCCAAATAGTTTTACTTCCGTTGCTCCATCCAGTATAGTCCTTCCTAAAGTACCGTTAGCCTGATAACCTACAAACAAAACTGTGCTTTCTTCTCTCCACAAATTATGTTTTAAATGATGGCGGATTCTGCCTGCCTCACACATACCACTTGCAGATATAATAACTTTAGGTTCTTCATCAAAGTTAATTGCTTTGGAATCATCACTGGTAATAGAGGTTCTTAATCCAGGGAAGGATATTGGTTTGATACCATGGCGGACAAGAGCCATAGCTTCCTTATCAAAATATCCATACATATTTTCATTGAATATCTGGGTCGCATCATTTGCTAAAGGACTATCCACATATACTTTAAAATTATCATGTCCTTTAATTAAATGTTCCGCTTTAATCTGTCTTATATAATATAGCAGCACCTGTGTTCTTCCAACCGCAAATGAAGGAATAACTAAATTCCCTCCCCGGTCAAAAGTAGTTTGAATAATTTCAGTTAATTCTTTTATATAATTAGGCCGTTCCTCATGATTTCGGTCACCATAAGTGGATTCCATAACGACATAGTCCGCTTCTTTTATATAACTTGGATCATTAATTAAAGGCTGATTTATATTGCCAATATCACCGGAAAATACAATTTTTTTAGTGACGCCCTCTTCTGTTATCCAAACTTCAATACTTGCAGAGCCGAGCAAATGTCCTACATCCACAAAGCGGAATTCAATACCTTCAAATAGTTTTATTCTTTCACCATAATGATGGGGTGCAAATAATTTTATGGTATTATAAGTATCTTCCATCGTATAGGAGGGTATGATTGGTTCCTCTCCGGTACGTTTTCTTTTTCGGTTCTTCCACTCTGTCTCAAATAATTGAATGTGGGTACTATCTTTAAGCATTATTTCACACAATTCACAAGTTGCTCCTGTAGCATGTATCTCTCCCCGAAACCCTTTTGCATAAAGCTGCGGCAAATTACCTGAATGATCAATGTGAGCATGGGTTAATAAAACAGCTTCCACTTCTGCTGCTGATATGGGAAGTTCCTCATTTTCATAAACATCTTTTCCCTGCTCCATACCACAGTCAATTAAAATATGTTTTCCACAAGCTTCTAAATAAAAACAACTTCCTGTAACCTCATGTGCAGCTCCTAAAAAAGTTAACTTCATAACTTATCCTCCTAGTATACATAATGTGCAGATTACAAGCACTGCCGGAAAGTATTTTCCAGTATCATTTTTGTATTATTATATAGCAAAATAGCATTCTTTGTACATTGCAAAAGAATGCTAAATATGTTTTATCTTTCTGTTCCAAAAAAGAACAAAGCAATGGTACCCGGACCTGAATGGGAACCGATTACCGGACCTATTGGATTAATAACAAAGTCCTTTACATTCATTCTTTCTTTAATAAGCTGTGCTAAGTATTCTGCATCCTCTATTGCATCACCGTGTCCGATAAAAATCGTCTGTTCTTCCGGATTCGTGCAAGTTTCAAGCATTCTGTCTGCTAAAGCAATCAACGATTTTTTACGTCCTCTTACTTTTTCTATAGGAATTAATCTACCTTCATTATCAACGTGAAGTACCGGCTTTACATTCAGTGCGGTTCCAATTGCAGCACTGATTGCGCTTACTCTTCCGCCTCGTTTCAGATGATTTAAATCATCCACGGTAAACCAGTGGCATAGTTTAAGAACATTCTCATTTAACCATTCATGTAACTCCTCAATGGACATACCTTCTTCTTTCTTTAATGCTGCACTATATACCAATAAACCTTCTCCGAGAGAAGCGCATCTTGAATCCACTGAAAAGATTTTTGATTCCGGATATTTTTCCTTTAACTCATCAATTGCTAAAAGAGAGGCATTATATGTTCCACTTAATCCAGAAGAAAAAGAGATATATAAAATATCACATCCGTCTTTTAGAATTGGCTCAAAGAAATCCATGAAAACTTCCGTGTTAACTAGGGAGGTAACTGACTTTCCACCTTTTCTTAAACTCTCATAGAATTCATGTATATCCAATTCTCTTTCATCTAAATAGTTATAATAACTTTTTCCATCTAGTTCAAATGCCATTGGAATTACTCGAATATCCAGGTCTTTTGCAATTTCATCCGGAAGATCAGTCGTTGTTTCTGTGACTATAACATAATTTCTCATAATTCACCTTTTTCATATTTATTTTGGGTTGTCCCAATAATTTGTTATAATAGATATTACCACTTATCTCCTTTTAATGCAACGTTTTCATATGCTATTTTTAAACTATAGTTATAGATTTATTTTCTTTACTGCACCTTTAACAAAATTAAAATCACGGATTTCCTTAACATAAAAAGAAAAACCATGAATTTTTGTATGCTTAATCCAATCTTCATACAAAAACCACAGTTTTTCCTCTCTATTTACTAATTATTTATATAATTGATTAAGCCCCCAGCCTCCATTAATTTTTGCATAAATTCCGGGAAAGGCTGACCTTGATACCTAGTTTCTTTTGTTATATTGTAAATCATTCCGTTATCAAAGTTAACTTCTACTTCATCCCCTGCTTCAATCCCTTTGGCAGCTTCCGGACATTCAATGATCGGAAGACCAATGTTGATTGCATTGCGATAAAAGATTCTTGCAAAGTTTTCAGCTATAACACAACTTACACCGGCAGTTTTAATTGCAAGGGGCGCATGTTCTCTTGAGGAACCGCAGCCAAAATTCTTATTTGCTACAATAATATCTCCTTTATTTAAACGGTTAACAAAATCAGGATCAATATCTATCATACATTTTTTAGCAAGTTCTTCCGGGTCTGAGGAATTTAAATATCTTGCAGGAATGATTACGTCTGTATCTACATTATCACCGTATTTATGTACTTTTCCATGTGCATTCATATATACTTATACTCCTTTCTGCGTGTTTTATTACGCATACAAATTATGACAACCTCCATTAAAGGTTTTTAGGCCTTTTTAATAACGACAGCAATTTTGTGCTCTGATACAAATTCCCGGTTGAAAAGCTGGTTTTCAACCTACTTCCTATAAGCCTAACTCACTTGGAGCTGATATTCTGCCGGTTACTGCACTTGCTGCCGCCACCGCTGGGCTTGCAAGATATACTTCGGATTCTACATGTCCCATGCGCCCTACAAAGTTTCGGTTGGTAGTAGCTACTGCTCTTTCACCTGCTGCTAAAATACCCATATGTCCTCCCAGACATGGCCCACAGGTAGGGGTACTTACCACAGCACCTGCTTTTATAAAGGTTGCAAGTAATCCTTCTTCCATAGCTTGAAGATAAATGGCCTGAGTAGCAGGAAAAACAATCACTCTCATTCCTTTTGCTACTTTTCTTCCCTCCAGCACTTTTGCCGCAGCTCTTAAATCTTCCATACGCCCATTGGTACAAGAACCAATAACAACCTGATCAACCTTAATATTCCCCACTTGGTCTATGGTTTTTGTATTCTCAGGAAGATGCGGAAAGGCTACAGTAGATTTTAAAGTACTTAAATCTATTACATATGACTTTTCGTATTCTGCATCTTCATCGGCTTCATAGATTTTATATTCTTTTGTGGAATGTTCTTTCATATATCCAATGGTTTTTTCATCTACCGGAAACATTCCATTTTTTGCGCCTGCTTCTATTGCCATATTGGCAATTGTGAATCTGTCGTCCATGGTTAAATTAGCGATTCCATCCCCTACAAACTCCATGGATTTATAAAGAGCCCCATCTACTCCAATCATACCAATAATATGTAATATAATGTCCTTACCGCTTATCCATTTGTTTGGTTTTCCTGTTAACACAAATTTTAATGCTCCCGGAACTTTAAACCATGCTTTGCCTGTAACCATACCTGCCGCCATGTCTGTACTTCCTACACCTGTAGAAAAAGCACCTAATGCACCATAAGTACAGGTATGAGAATCCGCGCCTATAACAACATCTCCCGCCACTACTAAACCTTTTTCTGGAAGTAATGCATGTTCAATTCCCATTTCACCGATTTCAAAATAATTTGTTATATCATATTCCATTGCAAATTCACGGAGGCATTTACAGTGTTCTGCTGATTTAATATCTTTATTTGGTGTAAAGTGGTCCGGAACCAAAGCAATCTTATCTTTATCAAATACACCTTTTTTATTCATTTTCTCCATTTCATGAATGGCTACCGGTGATGTTATGTCATTACCCAATACCAAGTCTAAATCGGCTTCAATCAGCTGACCTGCCGTTACTTTATTCAGACCTGCATGAGCAGCTAATATCTTTTGTGTCATTGTCATTCCCATATGAATATCCTCCTAACTATGATTTTTAACCTGCTTTACATGATTTTATATCCTCTTACATGCAATATTATTATATTTCAGCAATAATGGAATCGCCCATTTCTTTTGTTCCCACCAATCTTTTTCCTTCTGACATAATATCTATAGTGCGGTAACCTTTTTCTAATACTGTTTTTACAGCTGTCTGAATTTTATCTGCTTCTGCTTCCAGATCAAAAGAATAACGAAGCATCATAGCTGCGGAAAGAATAGTTGCAATAGGATTTGCTTTATTCTGTCCTGCAATATCCGGAGCAGAACCATGGCTGGGCTCATATAGACCAAGTTTTGTTTCACCTAAACTTGCAGAAGCCAGCATACCAATAGAACCAGTTACCATACTTGCCTCATCAGAAAGAATATCCCCAAACATGTTTTCCGTTAAAATAACATCAAATTGTTTTGGGTCTCTTACTATTTGCATAGCACAATTATCCACTAACATATGAGTAAGTTCCACTTCCGGATACCCTTTCGCTGTTTCTTCTACCACCTGCCTCCACAGTCTGGAGGAATCAAGCACATTTGCTTTATCCACACTGCACACTTTTTTATTCCGTTTCATTGCAACCTCCAAAGCTCGTTTTGCAATTCTTCTGATTTCATTTTCATCATAACTTAAAGTATCGAAAGCTTTTCGAATTCCATTCTCAGTTGTAGTGCTCCGTTCTCCAAAATATAAGCCTCCGGTTAATTCCCTTATTACCACAAAATCAAATCCCTCTCCAATGATTTCATCTTTTAGGGGACATGCTGTCTTAAGCTCATGAAAAAGAACAGCCGGTCTTATATTGGCGAACAGGCCTAAGCCTTTACGTATAGCAAGAAGTCCTGCTTCCGGTCTTAGACTTGGAGGAAAGCTATACCAATTAGACTGTCCAACATTGCCACCAACAGCACCAAGTAAAACAGAATCACTTTTCTTAGCTATGGCAAGAGCCTCTTCTGTCAGGGGTACTCCATAAGTATCTATGGATATACCACCCATTAAAACTTCGTTATAGTTAAAATGGTGACCATACTTATCCCCAATTCTATCCAATACTTTCTTTGCCTCTGTTATGATTTCCGGTCCGATTCCATCTCCTGGTATCACTGCTATATTATAATTCATATTAACCTCGATTCTTAGCTTCAGCCTCTTCTTTTCTATTGCTATTTTAACACAACTCCTGATATAATTAAAATACATATTAAGAATACTTAATATAACTTATATTTATATTATAACTACGAATATTTTAGTAATATATTTTAGAAATAATCAATATTTGTCGGCAAATCATTAATAAAGACTTATTCTTTTAAGCGAAATACAAAATAGAAAGGTAGATTACTATGGAGCAAAATTTATCCCAATATAAAATATTTAATACCGTAGCTGCTGTGGGAAATATTTCTCATGCAGCCAAAGAACTTTATATCAGCCAGCCTGCCATCAGTAAAGCTATCCGCCGGTTAGAATCGGATCTTGGAGTTACTTTATTCACCAGGACTTCAAGAGGTGTAAAATTAACAGAAGAAGGTGCACTTTTTTATGAATATACTAAATCCGCTTTTGATACTTTATCTCAAGGGGAAGAGAATATAAAAAGGATAACTCAGTTAGGCATAGGGCATCTTCGTATCGGTGTCAGCACTACTTTATGCAAATATATACTACTGCCTTTCCTAAAAGAATTTGTACTATCCTATCCTCACATAAAAATAACGATTGAATGTCAATCTACTTTTCAAACCTTGGATTTATTGCAGAACAAAAAAATAGACATTGGGCTTATTGGCAAACCGGAAAACCGGAAAAATCTAGATTTTTATCCGGTTATGCAGATTGAAGATATATTTGTAACTACGCAGGCTTATTGGGAAAATTTAATGGTTCGAGAATTACCTGAAAAAGAAAAAGGAAGCAGGAAACCCACTTTGCTTTCTGCTTCTGTTTTTAAAAATGCCACTGTTATGTTGTTAGATGAAAAGAATATGACCCGTATCTTTATTGATAACTATTTTATTAAAAATCATATAGAAACCAATCAAATCCTGGAAGTCAGTAATATGGATTTACTAATTGAATTTGCAAAGATTGGGCTGGGTGTCTCCTGCGTTATAAAAGAATTTGTTGAAACAGAACTAAAGAATGGTTCTTTAGTTGAGATACCACTAAAAGTTCCTTTGGTAAAAAGAGAAGTTGGCTTCGCTTATTCCAATAATAACTACCTTTCTGATTCAGCCCAGAAGTTTATAAACTTCTATCAGCAATTCAAATTGTAAATTATAATATTTTCTGTCCATTAATAACTAACCTAAATATTAAATTTAGCTTTCCTGCAGCTTTTTTGCATAATAACATACGGGTAAGAAAAATTTCAAAATACTCCATTACCGGACAGACCTCGGTATCTATGGTAAGTTCCAGACTTATCATGGTTTTTTCCTCATTAATAGTGGTTTTTGCTTCTTTTACAGAATAATTAACCCTATCGTGAATATCAAAATTAGACAGATCCCGATTTCTGACTCTGGTATAACGTACGTCCGTTTTATCTGCCAAAATTAATGCGGCAGCTACTTCATTAACCGGAAATGCCGTATCTTCATCATGATTTCCAATAGCCGATATAATCGTTGCGATATCTTCCGGGTCTGCCCCAATATTATCTAACAGACGAAAAGCCATAACAGCTCCGCTTTGTGCATGATTCACACGATTTACCACATTACCGATATCATGCATGTAGCCTGCAATTTGGGCCAATTCAATTTGATGTTTGGGATAGTCTAAGGTAGCTAGTATATACCTTGCTTTTTCTGCTACCATTCCTACATGGGCAAAACTATGCTCGGTATAACCAAGGGCTGCCAAAGCTTCATCTGCCTTACGTATATAAGTTTTAATTTGTTCATTACTTTTTATTTCTTTAAAGGTAACCATTTCTGTCTCCTTGTTTTTACATTAGATTCCTATGGATTATATTATAAACTTTTTATATATTTCAAATGCTGAAGGTAATGTAAATTCTTTGTTAATTCTTTCTCTACTGACCCATATACAATCAGTATTAACCGTTTCATATCCATTATATTCTGCAACGTAATCAGAATTACAGATTATATTCTGCTGAGGAATTTCACTAAATTTAATATGATATCCTACCATATGCCATTCAATATGAGAAAATATATGTTTCCCTTCACCTAAAGGTTGTATTGTAAAATTCCGATATCCTTCTCCATGCAATATTTCTTCCAAAGCCATGGAAGATATTTTTCCTTCTATCCCTGGCAGTTCCCATAGCCTTGCTAATAAACCTTTGCTATCTCTTTTTCGAATCGCATAACGGCTGTCAAATTCCATTAATAGAATAGTTCTGTCTTCTATCTTTCTTGGCTTTTTCTCAGGCTTTACCGGAATCATCATTTGGGTTCCTTTAGAAAATGCCATACATAAATGCATAAGGGGACATTTATCACAGAGGGGCTTTCCATTGGGAATACACACAGTTGCTCCCAAATCCATTAATGATTGATTAAAATCCCCCGGCCTTTCTTTGGGAATAATCTCCCTTAAATCATTTTCCATTTGCTTTTTCACTGCTGCTTTGGTTATATCATCGAAGCTTCCTGCTACTCGTTTCATAACCCGCAGTACATTGCCATCCACTGCCGGTTCGGGAATCTGAAAAGAGATAGAAGCAATTGCTCCAGCCGTATAGGAACCAATTCCCGGTAACTGAAGCAGCTTATTATAATCTGCCGGCATTTGACCATTATATTCTTCTACTACAATCTTGGCTGCTTTTTGAAGATTTCTTACTCTGTTATAATACCCCAGACCTTCCCACAATTTAAGCAGCCTTTCTTCTTCACAGTCTGCCAGTTCTTTTATGGAAGTCAGTGTAGTGATAAACCGTTCAAAATAAACCTTAACTGCCTCAACTCTGGTTTGCTGTAGCATAATTTCTGAAACCCAGACATAATAAGGTTTTGGATTTTCCCGCCAGGGCAGAAATCTTTTATTTAAATCATACCAATCTAATAAATACTCTACTGTTTCTGAATAATCATAATTCATTTTTACACCTTTCTAATATATCAAAACATAAATCATAGTCTTGTACCATTATATATGATTTTATTTAGATTAGAAAGCCTCTATTCTCATTTCGTCCTTCGACTTTTCTTGATTATATCGTCCCAAAATAGTATAATATATTACTGGGATGGTAAAGAATTTCTATATTATTAGATATTGGAGGGCTTCATATGATTAAAATTTTTAAAGGTAATTTTGTTTTTACAAAAGAAATGGATCGTTTTGAAGTATATGAGAATGGATATGTAGTGGTTGAGAATGGTAAAATTAAATTGCTTACAAAAGAGTTGCCGGAAATGTATCAAAACACTGCTGTTGAGGACATGGGGGATCAGTTGATTATTCCCGGTTTCGTTGATCTTCATGTACATGCTCCGCAATGGCTTAACACCGGAATTGGTTATAGCAAAGAACTTCTTCCATGGTTAAATGAATATACTTTTCCTTTAGAAAGCGAGTTTGATCATGTAGAGTTTGCAAAGGAACATTATAAGAACTTTATACAAGATTTACAGGAGGCAGGTACCACAAGAGCTTGTATCTTCGCTACAAGACACAAAGATGCTACCTCTCTTTTAATTCAGTTGCTAAAAGAATCCGGTTTGGGTGCTTATGTTGGAAAAGTAAATATGGACCGTAATTCTTCTCCAAGACTGCAGGAAACTACAGAACAATCTATTCAGGAAACCATAGAACTGCTGGAAGAAGCTCCAACGTTATATGAAGCTTCACTTAAGGATGATTCTACTGAAACACCATTGGTTCAATATATGTTGACTCCACGTTTTGTACCTAGTACTACTTCTGCCTTAATGAAGGCCTTAGGTGAGATAGCTGAAAAATATAACGTACCAATTCAATCCCATCTATGTGAAAACCGTTCCGAAGTAGCATGGGTAAAAGAACTGCATCCTGATATTGATAGTTTTACAGAAGTTTACGATCACTTTGGACTTATTAGGCCTGGCAGAACAATTATGGCACATTGTATCTATAATACAGATTCAGAAATAGAAATACTTAGGAAAAAGCAAGTATATGTAGCTCATTGTCCTCAATCAAACTTTAATTTAGCCAGCGGTATTATGCCTCTTAGAAAATACCTTAACCTGAATATACCTGTTGGACTTGGTTCAGATGTAGGGGGCGGACATGTTCTTGATATGTCCAGACACATTGTAGACTGTATTACAGCATCAAAAATGTATTTTGTAGATAATCCTGACTATGCTCCAATCAGTATCTCAGAAGCCTTTTATTTGGCTACAAAGGGTGGCGGAAGCTTCTTTGGCAAAGTGGGCAGTTTTGAAGAAGGCTACGATTTTGATGCTTTGGTTATAAACGACTCTTCTCTTAAAATGAATGGAACTCCTTCTTTGGTGGAACGTTTAGAGAAGTTCATCTATACCGGCTCAAGCCAGAATATTGCAAAAAGATATGTCAGAGGTGCAGAACTAAAAAGATAGCCTTTGAAATCAGATGTGGGTGGTCTCTTTCTAAAACCCACACTATTAATTTTCCTAAATAGTTTTGATACCAAGCTAATAAAGGTTCTATAATAAAATAAATGTTGAAAGTATGTTTTCCATACCCCAACATTTTTAACAAAGAGTTCTAATAAAATAGACCTTCGGGGATTATGAGTATGCCTCCGATAACTAATGGAAATTCTTATGAGAACTATAATTTCCACTAGTCATCATTGAGGAACATATATCCATATCCCCGAAGGTCTTATATAATTATATTAGATACGTTTTCTTATCTTTAATTGTTAATAAGCTTATCTTTATTTGTCCAACTCATCATTTTACGAAGTTCAGTACCCACTTTTTCCAACTGATGTTCTGACTCCTGTCTTCTCTTAGCTAAGAAGTTGGTACAGCCGATTTGATTTTCCAGTAACCAGTTACGGGCAAATACGCCTTCCTGAATATCTTTTAATACTTGTCTCATTGCATTCTTCGTATCTTCTGTGATAATCTTTGGTCCTGTAATATAATCACCATATTCGGCAGTATTGGAAATAGAGTATCTCATTCCTGCAAAGCCGCTTTCATTGATTAAATCAACGATTAATTTCATTTCATGGATACATTCAAAGTAAGCACTCTCCGGTTCATAACCTGCTTCTACCAATACTTCAAAACCGGTCTTCATTAATTGTGTAACGCCACCGCAAAGAACTGCCTGCTCCCCAAATAAATCCGTTTCAGTTTCTTCTCTAAATGTTGTTTGAAGTACACCTGCTCTTGCTCCACCAATTGCTAATGCATATGCTAAACCGATATCATGAGCTTTACCAGAAGCATCCTGATGAACAGCAATAAGGCAAGGAACACCTTGGCCTTCTATGTATTGGCTTCTTACCGTATGTCCGGGTCCTTTTGGAGCAATCATTATAACATCAACATCTGCCGGGGGAATGATTTGACCAAAATGAATAGAAAAACCATGGGCAAACATCAGTACATTTCCAGCTTCTAAATTGGGTTCGATAGATTCTTTATACAACTTAGCCTGTTTTTCATCGTTAATCAGAATCATGATAATATCCGCTTTTTTAGCAGCTTCTGCAGCTGTATATACTTGAAATCCTGCAGCTTCTGCTTTTTTCCATGAGCTGCTGCCTTCATAAAGACCAATAACCACATTTACTCCGGATTCTTTCGCATTTAATGCATGTGCATGTCCCTGGCTGCCATAACCAATGACAGCTACAGTCTTGCCTTCTAATAATGATAAGTTACAATCTTCCTGATAAAATATCTTCGCCATTTAAACTTCCTCCTAATAATAATTTTATATTTAATAAGTGTTAAACATATACAGTTAATCAATATGATTCTTTACCTGTTTAAACTATTAAAGTTAACGTATAAAAAATAAATCCTGCAATGGTTAGTAACTATATGTTTTTATGTGCTGGACAAATATATGTGTCCTATGGACATAATTGTTATAAACAATGAGAAACACGCTTTGCGAGTTTCTCACAGTCACGGACAGATTCAACTATGTAGGCAGAAAGCCCTCTTTTGCCCACCCTAGATTATCACTTTTAATCATCCAGGTACTCAGCAACATCTCCTGCTCCACGTGTAAGACCGGTTATACCCGTTCTTACAAGTTCTTTTATTGTAAAACCTTCTAATAGATTCAGAAAGCCATTTATTTTATTCTTATTACCTGTTAATTCTATCATAAGAGAATCCACTGCCACATCCACAATCTTTGCCCTGAATATATCAGCCACTGCAATAATAGCTTGCCTATCTTTCACATCAGCTGCGACTTTTACCAGAACAAGTTCTCTACACACTGATTCATCCGGTAATAACTCTCTGACTTCACGAACATCTTCTAATTTTAATAATTGATTGCGAATCTGTTCTAAGATTTGATCGTCACCATTTACCACAACAGTTATTCTGGAGTAGGTTGGATCTTCTGTTATACTACCTGTTAAACTATCTATATTATATCCTCTTCTACTGAACAGACCAGATACACGGGTAACTACACCTGCTGTATTATCCACCAGTATTGACAACACCATCTTTTTCATTGGGACCTCCCGAAAGTTTATTGCCAAATAAATTGTATACATTGTAACAATAGGAATAAAAAATGTCAATAATGAATATACGAATAATTTACTTCATTTTTATACTATTTTAGTTTAAACTAATTATTAAATTAGAAATTAATCTGTCTTTTTATATCTTAATTTTCATGCCTTTATTTTAGTATCTTTATTTTCATGCCTTTATTTCATGTCTTTATTTTCATGTCTTTATTTTCATGTCTTTATTTTCATATCTTTATTTTCATGCCTTTATTTTCATGCCTAGACTTTCATGCCTAGACTTTCATGCCTTTGTTTTAATACCTTAGTTTTAAGTATCTTTATTAATTTTAAAAATAGGCATGCCTATTTTATATAATTTTATACTTTGCATATTATATTATCAGTAATAACCCAATATTTCGAATTATTCCGGTTTTCAAATATCCTTTTTCCAAAATAAGTTTTCTTCTCATAAACCAGCTATTCTTTTTTATATAAGCAAAACCGTACACCAATTCTTTTTTATTACCGGTTAATTCCTTTTCGAAGATATTATAAAATTCCCGGGCTTGTCTTATGGTTATATCAAGTATTTCTTTTTGTTTATGAAGATTAATGAATCTATTCTTTACATAGGATAAAAAGCTTTGGTTTCCAACCACATTATTACCGTGCTGTCGGTAAAGCAAGGTTCCCTCTTTCAGATAAGTAATATGGCCAAAAGCAGATGCGATTAAAGCAATCCACCAATCATGGTATCTTGCATTCTTAGGAATCACATCTAATTTCTCAGTTAATGCTTCATTAAACATTACCGTACATCCGATTAATTTATTTTCCATCAACATATGGGCTAAATCCCTTTGGCCCGTATTCAAATTACTGGTTTTGTAAAAAGAGGATTGTTGAATATTAAGTTTCTCATCCACTACTATGGCATCTGTAAAAACTGCTACCGGTTTTTCACTGCCATATTTCTTTTCTGCTTTCTTCATCTGCTTTAGGGTTTTATGAATCTTCTCCCCCATCCATACATCATCCTGATCACAAAACATGTAATACTGACTGTGATTTTTTGCATCTTCATCCTGACGATTTTGCAGGGTTACAAACTTGACACCCTCTAAAAAATTACGTGTTACACCTTTATTCGTATTATTCCTATAATATCTTATTTTTTGAGGATACTGCTGTATATATTTTTCAATTATTAATTCTGTTTGATCTTTAGAACCATCATCAAAAATCCATAACACCCAGTTTTTAAAACTATTATGAAGTATGGATTCGATTTGATCTTTTATATATTTTTCACCATTGTAGGCAGCCATAATGATATTCACTTTATTCATGTGTATAACCCCTTCTTCTTTTTTACAGTATTTTACCAATAATGAGGATTCATACTTAACTTCTTTATTATGCTTTTAGGTATTCTTTCATAGTTTTTTCCTGCTAAATAGCCTAAGTATTTAAATCCGCTTTGAAAAATCAAGTCAGGAATTAAAATATACTTTTTCTCATCAGCCAAGTACTGTGCCGTTTGTTTTACCAGTTTTATTCCTTCACTTTCTGATTTTACTGAAGAAAATACTTCTTTATATTGCTGTTGGGAAACTGCTAAATCAAAGTTTCTCTTAAACTGCTGAATATAGGTATATTCATGGGAATGAACTACTTTTGCCTCTGCTACATACGCGATGAAATAGCCTGCCTGAATAATTGCGGCGGCCATTATCATATCTTCATTAAATATAGTTTTTGTTACAAAACCACCTAATTCTTCATATACTTCTTTGCGGTATGCGCTGCATACATTGGAACAAAAATAGGTCTTTATTCCAAGCCTTGGAAGATCCTCTTTGGATTTTATAGTGCCTTCTTCCGGATAGTTAAAAGTTCTGGTATATTTCTCAATCGTACCTGCATTTTTTCTTGGAAGCTGCCTTCCATAAGCCGCTGCAACCTGAGGGTTACGGAAAGATTCCAGTAAGTTCCTGATAAGATCTTTGTCCTCTGGCACGGCGTCCTGGGTCATAAACAGAATAATATCCGCATCAGAAAGATGGGCCCCATAATTTCTTGTACCACCATGATCAAAATCACTTTTATCAATAGGTACACATTGTATAAGACAAGAGGAATCATTAAGCTCCTGAACTAAGGATTTAATATCCTCCTCACTTTTTCTCAACTCTTCTGTTTGTTTTTCGGGATCATCCTCTATGGTTTGTAACAAATAAATCCGATTGGGTTTTACACTTTGTTTTATTATCCGTTCTAATAAATATTTAAACCTATGATCCGGTTTATATACCGGTATGATTACATCTACCGTTAAAGAAAGTATTCCCTCTTCTACTGCTGACTTTTCCATCATTACACCCACTCCCTTTTCTTCACTTTTGTAATACAGCTGCCTTTATAACTATAAAAAACGGTATTACAGTATCTGTTTTATATTTGTTCTTATATCTATTGCATATTTTGTTCTTATAACCATGCTTGTTTTATTCTTATATTCATGCATATCCCATCTAAAAACAGATCTGTTATTCTGTTTTTAGATGGGATATTCTCACATATAAAAGGTTGAAAGAACCACCTTATGGAATTCTTCTATTCTGTTTCTCTTTGAACCTTTATATAAAATTTACGGTCTATAACCAAATACAATGTCTAATACTTTTTCAACATATTTTCCATCTTCCAGACTCTTCACCGTGATAGTACCTTTAGAACCGGCTTTGGTATAAGTTAAAGTATCTTGTAAATCTTGACCGGAATCAATACTGATGTCATTAAGAGCAACAATAATATCTCCCGCTTTAATTCCTGCTTTTTCTGCAGCAGAGCCTTCCTTTACTTGGCTTACATAATAACCAACAGGCATCTCAAAGGCATGAGAGTAAACATCTGTAACATCTTCACCGGATACCCCAATATATGCTCTTTCTTTTTCCGTTAAGGTAGTACGGTTCATTAAGTTGTTAATAATAGGTATAGCATCCGATATTGGTATGGCATACCCAATACTTTCAACGGATTCATCTACATATTTTACAGAGTTAATACCAATTACTTCGCCTTTGGAATTTAACAATGCGCCACCGCTGTTTCCTGGGTTGATTGCTGCATCTGTCTGAATTAAGTCTAATTTTACACCTTCAATGTCTACTTCTCTATTTAATGCACTAATATATCCAACGGTTACAGATTGACCATAACCCAAAGCATTACCGATTGCTATAGCCATTTCTCCAAGTTTTGTATTGTCTGAATTACCTAATGTGGCAATCTTAATATTCTTTATAGTATCCTTTTCTAAGCTGTTAATATCAACGGATACCACTGCCAAATCTGAATTTGGTGCTGCTCCCTTCACTTTTGCAGAAGCTTTCGTTTTATCTGCAAAAACAATTTCCACTTTGGTAGCACCATCTATAACATGATTGTTAGTTGCAATCAATATTTCAGAATCATTCTGCCCAATAATAATACCGGAACCACTTCCAGGTATATCCTGGCTATATTGTCTGCCAAAGAAATCACTGGATACATTGGTTACAACAGAATTAATTGCTACAATAGAAGGCATTACATTTTCAACTACTTCGGATACATCACCGGTCACTTTACCTTTTGTGCTAGTTTCCACTGCGACCGTATCCCCATTGCTGCCTGCTTTACCTTCTGCACTTTCACTTGCAGTTATAGTTTCGCCAAAGGAAGAATTTCCAATACCTTTACCAAAATAATTATATGTCTGTAAGGAAGCTGCTCCCAGGGTACCTATAGCAAGTCCTGCTAATGCTACTGCACCAATCTTTTTTATGAATTTAGATTTCTTTTTTTCTTTAACGGGATGCTCTTCATAAAATTCTTTATTATTCTCATAAAAGTTTTCTTTTTCTTCATAGGAAACTTCTGCTCTATAAACATCTTCTGTTCCAGAAGCATTTTCTTTTCTAGAAGAATCTTCAATACTAAAAGAAGTCACTTTTTCTTCATAAGAATTTTCATGCACTGCTTCCGTATATGTTTGATTTAATTTTTCCAAATCTTGTTTATTTAATTGATAAACACTATCAGATTTGTTGTCCTGATTCTGAGATTGGGTATTGTTATTCTCGCCATTTTGAGATTCATAATTATTATGTTCATCGTTCATACAAATATCTCCTTTCAAACTAAAGCTATTCATTTCTCTATTGTTTATAACTAAAGTTTATCAAGAATTTATGTCTACTTTGTGATTTACCTTTGAAAAAATTATGAACCAACTTTATTTACACCATTTGGTAATTACCCAATATTCGGAATCCAATCGCTTCCTCCCGAATTCCTAGCAATGCATTTTTCACACTTGCTTCCTTAAGATTTCCTACAAAGTCAACAAAAAAACGATATTCAAAAGCATGACCTTCCAAAGGCCTGGACTCAATTTTTGTCATATTCAAATTGTTATATATAAAATGAGATAGCATATTATACAAGGATCCACTTTCATGAGGAAGTTCAAAACAAATGCTTATTTTATTTGCATTCTTTATAAATTCTTTTTTCTTTGTTACTATTATAAATCTTGTAGAATTCGTATTTTCATGATTAATGGATTCCTTCAAAACTTTTAAGTTATAGCATTTTGCTGCTCTTACACTTGCGATAGCACCCTGTGTCAGGTCCCGGTCCTCCAAGACTTTCTTGGCACTGTCTGAAGTACTGAGCCATTCAATGGGATTTAATTGAGGATGGTTTTCTAAGAATTTGGAACATTGCATAAGTGCCTGAGGATGTGAATAGACCTTCTTAATATCCTCCAGCTTCGCTTCCGATAATCCCAGTAATGCCTGCTGAACTTTTATTACATGTTCTCCTATTATATAATTATCATATTCTACCAAAAGATCATAAATATCAGTGATTCCGCCTGTTGAAGTATTTTCAATAGGGAGCACTCCATAATCTGCTTTGCCGTCTTTTATAATTTCCATAATTTCTTTAAAAGTAGGGGCATAAAAACTTACAATATCTCCGCCAAAGTATTCTTCCATTGCCTGCTCTGTATATGAGCCTTTTACTCCAAAGCAAACAACTTTCATTTTTTCTTCCCTATGTAAACTTTCTATTTCCTTTAAAGGAAGTTCCAGTTCACCGGCACTCATTAATCCATATTGATATTTTCGGCTCATAGACATAATTTGCGTAAATAATTCTGTAATACTATGCTTATTAAAATCATTGCTTGCCATGGCCTGTAAAACACGGAGTTTTTCATTTTCTCTTTCTTTATCCAATACCTTTTTCCCGGTTTTAATCTTGTAACTGGCTACGTCCGATGCAATTTTCATTCTCTCTTCGAATAAAGAAACTATTTGTTTATCTATTCTATCGATTTCACTTCTGCTCTGCTGCAAATCAATCATTTTAACCTCTATTCCGGTACTTTAGCACCATTTAATAACCACAGCAATTTGTGTTCCAGCACAAATTGCTCGGTTGAAAAAACTCGTTTTTTCAACCATTGTTCCTTTCTGTAGTTGAGCCTAATCTTTTTCACATTATAAATAACTATACCACTTTTTGCAACACTTATAAAGAATTCATTGCAATAAACTTTTTAAGGCTTTATAATAGGAATAGGATTTATTGCCTAATATTTCATATTGCTAGAAATTATTTAAGGCATGATTATCTAATGTTTTACTAATGATAGGAGGGGAATAGCATATGACTAAATTCAAGAAATTTGTTATACTTTTTCTTGTTTTACTCTTTGCTGCAATAGCAGTACTTTTGGGTTTAAACGCCTCAAGGACTACATTTAATAAAGAGAACATTTCAGGAAATACACCGGGTAATCTTTTCAATGGCGGGTTATTCAGCCAATTGGGCGATAAAGTATATTTTAGCAATTATAAAGACGACGGTGCCCTATATGTTATGGACTTAGAAGGAAATCATTTCGAAAAGTTATCCTCGGACAAGGCAGGACATATTAATGTTTTAGGAAGTTACATATATTACATACGCAACGGCAAAAGCAAAGACGCCGATACGAAAAATGCTCTTTCTTTTAACAATAACGGTATCGTACGAATTAATTTAAAAGGAAATAATATAAAAATACTGTACGATAATCCATGTACCTTTATGAACGTTCACGGTAATTACGTTTACTACCAGCATTATGATAAAGATGGATTAACCTTTTATTCGGTAAAAATAGATGGCAATGAAGAAAAGAAAATCTCAAACCAACCGATTATGCCAATATCTATTTGGGACAACATTCTTTATTACTCCAAAATAAAAACTACCAATTCCATCAGCAAAATGAACTTAAATGACGGTTCTACCAATACCCTTTACTCAGACGAGAATACCTATGCCCCTGTAGTAAATGGAAATTTTATTTATTTTATATCCATAACCGATAATTACAGTATTAAACGCATACATACGGAGGGAAATAATCCGGAAACTATTGTTAAAGATAGTTGTAGTACCTATAATATCTCC
>NZ_DAMAUC010000029.1:0-57230 GCF_032079385.1 Anaerocolumna sp. | reverse complement strand
ATGGCCGACTAGAGACTCAGTGACGAGTATCGCCCTCTGCGATACTTGTCATGCGTTTTGAGGCTCTACCAAGGCCATGCCGCACGAGGGAAAGGTAGCAAAATTTATCCTATACACCACGTTATCCTTACAAAACATAAATTAAGTCATTATGAAAGCCCCAGTAACACTTTCTGAGTTCTCTATCCCCCCCAAGCAAAGCGTCCTACAGAGATAAATTTTTATTGGGATTATTTATTACTTTCTACGTATATGTTGTAGATATCGTCTTCGTCTAAAACTTTTATGCCACCAATAGTTCTTTTGCCGAAGAAGGTACACTTTACAGCCATTTCTCTCATTTCCTCGTCTGTGGCTTTTCGTCCGATTAACTCCGGTATACTAATTGGCATTCCCAGGGAACAGAAATAGTTTGTGGTAGCCTCTATGGCTGCTAAAGCTGTTTCTTCTGGATTTTCATAGTTTAGATTTAAGTTCCATACATTTACACCATATCGTGCAAATCTCATTACATCTTCTTTATACACATATCCAGCCCAGTCACCCCATATTGCAGCCAGCCCTGCGCCATGTGCTACATCATACTTGCCGCTTAATTCATGCTCCATCTGATGTACCGCCCAGTCTCCCTTACGTCCAAGACCGGTCAAGGTATTATGAGATAAACTTCCTGCCCAAAGAATCTCCGAACGTGCCTCATAATTTTCTGGATCTTTCATACAAACAGTTCCATATTGAATTGTTGTACGTAAAACTGCTTCTGCAATTCTATCTGTCATTTCGTTGATTCCACCTGGTGAAAAATAACGATCCATGGTATGCATCATAATGTCCACAACTCCGCAGGCAGTCTGATATGGCGGTAATGTATAAAGGAGTTCCGGATTCAATAACGTAAAACGAGGGCGGTTAAAATTACAATTATAGCCCTTCTTCAGCCATCCGTCCTCATTCGTAATAACACTGCTTGCACTTGTTTCCGTTCCTGTTGCTGCTAAAGTTATAATATTGCAGTGAGGAAGTCCTGTTTCCGGTACCGCTTTTCCGTCGTATATTTCCCATATATCACCTTTATAGGGAACACCTAAAGCAATTGCCTTAGCAGAATCTATCGCTGATCCGCCTCCTACTCCAAGAACGAAGTCAACACCTGTTTTACGGCAAAGTTCTATGCCTTCTCTTACCAGGGAAAGACGTGGATTGGGCTGCACTCCTCCTAACATAACATAATCAATATTTTCTTTTCTTAAAGAAGCTTCTACACGGTCAAGAAGTCCGCTTTTCTTTGCGCTGCTGCCGCCGTAATGTACTAATACTTTCTTACCGCCCCACTTCCTTATTTCAGAACCTACTCTAAGTTCTACCTCTTTTCCAAAAATAACTTTTGTGGGTGAATAGAATTCAAATTTATTCATTGTTGTCCTCCTTTAAATTAAAAATACTTTGTATGAATTCACATTTTATATGTATTTCTCTGAAACATTTGTGTTTTATACTATCATAATAACATATAAATTAGAAATATAATAATGAATAATAAAAAAAGCCCTGTATCTAGTACTTAGGCGGATTTCGAAGGACCACCGCCCCAACACTTTAACACAGAGCCATCAAAAAACCACAACCTTTTAAAATATCAGCTCTTAAAGGTTGTGGGCTTGTTTGTCACTTATTTATTTTACATATTTTCAAGTAAATAAGAATAATCTTTTATCAACGACTGCAATATCCTATCAAGCTGCTTCTCATCAGAAGATATTACTTCATTTTCATCATAAACATATTCATTGCCGTCTTCATCCCGAACTTGATATTTGTGATTTCCCAATGATAGAAAGCCTGCATTGGCAGAATTATTATATTCCTCTGTATTAGCAAATATGGTTGGTTTCTTAAGATATGGAAATCCCCCTCTTGTACAAAAGGTATGGCAATTATCGCATTCATTGCATCTGTTTTCTATGTGTACAATCTGGTACGGAGCTGCAAAACGGTCATCATATAATTTAATATTGGCACGATTAGGACATACATCCACACACAAACCACAATTTATTTTAAAGCAGTCATAGCAGGGCAGGGTATCTTCCAATATTCTTCCGTCACCCTTATTTTTATAATTTGCATCTGATTTTGCAGCTTCCGCCAATATTTTTATTCCATCTACATCCAGCTGGTCCAATGAAAAAGACTCCACTTTTAATTTACCAATAATATCTTTTGTATTGATATATCCCCGTGGCTTTAAAAGTATGGTAGAAAATGTTACCGGAGCAATGCCTGTTTTTATAACAGGCACTATGTTGTTCTTATCAATACCGCCTGATAATGAAATAGGAATATTACCTTCAAAACTTTCTGCGAATTTTGCTGCTATACCAAGGGCAATGGCATAAAGAGGTTTTCCTGATAAATACATAGTTTCACCGGGTAAAACATCCCTTCCGTTATCAACTGCCAATGTATTGGTTAGCTTTATTCCAACCCTTACCCCATTCTCTTTACCTAATTGTTTCAACTTTGAAATAATGTCAACTGCCTTATCGTATTTTAAATCATTATCAAAGTCTTCTCTTTTGATAATTACTTCCTTATATCCCAAATTATCTAAGATTCCTCTTACATAATCATATCCTAACAAAGTTGGATTACATTTAATAAAAGTATTTATTTTTTTATTAGTTATCAAATGGGTGCCAATATCAATAATTTCTTCCGGCCTGCATCCATGTAGAGTGGATACCGTAACTAAGTTTGTAATATTAGAAGATATTTTACTTATATCCTTCTCTTTAAACCTCTTAAATTCATGAATATTCTTTTTTAATACAGCAAGGCAGGCTTTAAAAGTTTCGGTATTCTTTGCCTCTTTCATATCATCGATAAATTCCGATACTTTTTTAGATTGAATTCCTTCTAAGTCATAACCTACACTTATATTAAATGCAAAATCTTTTATATCCGATATTCCCAATTCAATTGCTATAACCTGTAACAGTACGGAGGCTTTGATATATTCACTTTTTGCTTCTTCTATCGATAATTCCGTTGACCATTCCACATTATAGCCTACATTTCTTGCATCAATGCATGGTTTTTTAATAATCTCCTGCATCTGTTTACCATCTATGATTTGAACCGTTTTTAACTCAAAAAATCTAGAACCGGTTAAATATGCCGATAATATATTCTGAGCCAATTGTGTATGGGGCCCTGCCGCCGGACCAATTGGAGTTCGTAAATACTCGCCGTTAAAATTCATTTCTAAACTTTCATTGCCCGGCTTATAAAAATATTTTTCTTCTATTTCAAATATTTTTCCCTTTGAATAGTAGTCTTTTAAAGTTATGTCAAGGAGACTTTCAAAAGAAAGTATTCTCATTGTATCGCTCATTTTTGATCACCTTTCCATTAAGTAAAATTTATATTTAAGGTTTTCTTCCCTGCTTAATTATATAATTATAAGTACAAAAAAGCGTTTCCTTCATTTTATAGGATTACAGTACCCTACAAATAAAAAATGCTACCGATCTATTCGATAGCATCCCCAAATATTAAATATTTCATTTATATTACTATCATTACCTACTACAATAACTTGTATACTAGAATATAATAAAATCATTAAAATTTCAAGTGTTTTGTTGATAAAATTTCTTAATAAATTTTCTTTAATTTACCCAGAAAGTTATATGTTTTCTATAAAAATCTATCTTCCATATATTAAAATTATAAAAACTGGAAATAATACAAAAAAAGGTGGTGATTAAATGGATCAGGAAATAAACAATTTCAAAGTCATAGAGAAAAATCTGGACTACTTTATTGAGAAACACGGTGAAATCTACGATGCCTATACAAACTATGGGAACTTAGTTCATGAAAAAGGCGGTCCTTTAGACGAGAAAACAAGATGGCTAATTAAAGTTGCATTGTCAACAGAATGTCAAAATGAATTTTCCTTAAGAACACATATCCTAAAAGCGCTAAAAGGCGGATGTACACGAGATGAGATAGAACATTCTATACTCTTAGTAGCACCTACAGCAGGATTTCCAAAAACAATGAGAGGTTTACTAATAGCAAGAGAAGTTCTAAAAGGCGAGAAATAAGGTTTGTCACCTTAAGAATTTAGTATGTTCATTGCTGAGAGTTTATCCATCCTTTACGAAAAAGAATGAACTATCCTTCCATTAATGAGCGGCGGAGAATCTCTAATTATTAGGATTCTCCGCCTTTCAAGATCAGAAAGATATATAATAGTTTAGAATGATATTATGATTTGTAATAACATAATGGCTTAATACGATATTACGATTTATAATAACATAATGGTTTAATACGATATTACGATTTATAATAACATAATGGCTTAATATAATATTGTAATTTATAATAGCATAATGATTCATATGATATTATGATATAAAATGCTTGTTACTGCTTATTAGATTTCTTGTAATACAAGAAGCCAGCTATACATACCATAAAACATATGAACATAAAAATAAGTACATAGAACGGATTTGTTACAATCCCTCCAATTAATATAATCAACGATCCCAGAATAGCAAATACAGGACATATTATTCCTTTGAAAAAGCTATCTATAGTTTTCTCTTTCCACATCATGATTACTTTAATATACAGCACAATATAACAGGTATAGCCAAACACAACCGATATTTCACTAACATCTGATTTGTTTAATATTCCGCTTTTTTGTGTTAAATAATGAAGTGCTAACCAGATAACAGAGGCAGCAAAAGAAATAATGCAGGAGGGAAAGGATAACCCGATCTTAGGCTGTATCTCAACAATCTTCCCGGAATTAGGAATCATTTTCTTACTTGCCAGGGCCTGAGGCATTCTTAAGCTTCCCAAAGTCACTCCATTTACCACACCTAAAACGGAAATAACTATGAATATCACTATAATTTTAGATCCATTGCTTCCTAATATTAATTCACCTGCTCTATTTACGGCATCATTACCGGTTGACATAAGGTATTCTGTACCTAACATATTGCTAAGTCCTAAAAAGTACATTAAATATACTCCTAACACAACCAAAGGACCAATAACAAGTGCAAGTGACATATTCTTTTTCGGATTCTTAACTTCATTCGTAATACTGGTTGCAATCGTCCAACCATCGTAGGAATATGCTATAGGTGTTAAAGCTGCCACCCATCTTAAGCCTACATTGCTTTTTTCAATGATTTCTATTCCTGCCGGTATCTCCGGATTGGGAGCACCCCAAAAGAATCCTATAATAGCAAATCCAATTAAAGGAATCAGTTTAAGTATAGTAGATGCATTTTGAAAATATCCACCTACTTTAACTGATATTATATTAAGTGTATATACCATGGTCATAAGCACCAACCCTAATATAATCTGTGCCTCAAGACCTGCCTGTATATTAAACAAGGAAAAAATATAAAGACTGGCCACCCAGGAAACAACTGCAATTACAGATGGATAATAAACAAAAGTTTGGAACCAGCCAAATCCACTGGCAACTCTTTTGGATATAAAATCTTCATAATAGCCTACAAATCCTCCGTTTTTCTTTGTTCTAACAGAGAATTCTATCAGTGTCAGGCTTCCAAATATAATACTAAATGCTCCAATGCAGAATACCAAAGCACCTAACTTTGCATTTCCTCCTGTATAGATTAGAACATCATCGCTTTTAAAAAATATACCAGAACCAATAACGATTCCAATAATCATTGTGGTTGCTGTAAGTAACCCATAATTTATCTTTGTTTCCTGCCGGCTTTGTGCATTTTCGGCATTGATGTTATTGCTTTTGTTGCGTTCTCTTGCTTTTTCCATCTTGTCTCCTTGTCGGCCTTATATTTTTTTATATATCCTTTTCTTAGAATCTACGTTCTCTTTGTATTCTTTATGTAATATAATTTCTAATTCTAAATACTTAATTCTACATTCCCATACAGCATTTGTCAATTACTTTTTGAAACTTCAATCAGGTCCTGTCCTTAGTTCAAATGGTCAAATTCCGAAAGGCTTGCTTCTATATTAATTCAGTCATAAAAACCCCCTTTTATCTCTTTAAAATAAGAGACAAAGGGGGCTGCTAATATTATTTTTTAATATCTTTTTCTTATTCTCAACTATAATATATGTAGAAAATATATGCGTAGGAAATATATATGTATTATACATGGAAATACATTTTTTGTCTTATCCCTTAAGATTAATAATTAATTTCCCATCTTCATAGGAAATAAATGAACTGTTCTTAGGGCATGGCCTCCAGCCATCCTGAATAATATCCCCGGTTCGAAACACAGAGAGCATGATACCGATTAATCCGGCGTTCAAAAACAATGCTGACCTTCCATAGGATACCAAAGGTAAGGACAACTCTGTTAATAAGCCATATCCAAGATTACCAGCTATATATGAAACAGTCTGCATTACAAAAATCATCAAAATGGATAGAGACACCAGTAAGCCCAATACACTTCGCTGCTTGGATACATAATAGAAGCCCAAAATAGAAAATACAATAAATAAAAGTGTAATACCAATAAATACAATCCATCCATAGTTATGCGTTAATATGGTAAGTATTTGGTCAATGTCAACTCCTGGTCTTAATATGGTAAATATTGAGTTAGTATTAATTCCTGATTTTGATAACTCTATATTGCTCATATTCTGGGGAATGACCCCCTTTCCTATAAATGCTGCTCCGGACATTATTTGGCGTATCATATTAGTCTGAAATCCCTTTGGATTGAAGGAAGGATCCATTAATATTCTAATCCGTTGAAGCCGGTAAGGATAAAGCAGAAACATAGCCATTACTGAAATCCCCCCTAAAACAGTGGGTATAAGAGCCATACGTAAGCACTGTTTTTTATTGCCGCCAAGCCATCCTCTTCTTACTGTAACGAATAATAAAACTAATGCGGAAACTGTATACAACACAAAACCGGTAGTGGACGGAACCAATAATAATATAATTCCGTAGGGCATATAACCAATTACGCAAAGCAATACCCCTTTAGTCCCTTTATTTCCCATTGCATAGATGAGTAGTGAATAAGCAAGTGGAAATATCAAAGCTAAATAAGACAAATTAACCGCAAATCCGGCAAAAATGAACCAGGCTCTTCCGTTTATTCCTGAGGCTAAAGTAAAGCCTGCTATACTAAATAATAAAACTGTAAAATAACATACCTTTGGATATTTTGCCAAAGCCGTAAAATCCAGAAAATAAGCAGCAAAGAATATTATAATAGAAAAAATGTAAGGAACGATGCTGAAGCTATTAAAAGATGACTCAGAACTATCAATTAAATATCTTGCCCCGCCTCCCACAAGTATTAAGGCAATCGACAGCAGAATCAATATCCATTGGGGTTTGGGCTTATGTGTTTTGTCAAGTGCAATCCCTACGCTTACCGCATCACCCATTTGTAAGATAGCCTTCTTTGTTGCAGCCTCCTCTTCTTCCCCTTGGGATAAATAATAATCACGCTGGTCACAAAGATGATCTTCTATCTCCTTTGCTATGCCCGGATGTGCTTTTTTCCATCTAACCTGTTCACAGACGGTTGTACTATATTTTTTAATTTCATCCGTTAAAGGCAATGCTGACACCTCCGTTCAATACCTTATTAACTGCCGCCGTATACTCCATCCACTCCTGCTTTTTCCCTGTCAAAAGCTTTCTGCCTTTGGAGGTTAGATGGTAATACTTTCGAATCTTGGCTCCTTCTGCTTTCTCCTCATAGGACTCTACCATTCCTTCCTTCTCCAGATTGTGTAGAATTGGATATAAGGTACCTGCTTTCAACTGAAAAGTATCATCTGATTTCTTTGACAAAGTATCAATCATCTGATACCCGTACATATCTTGCTCCTCAAGTAATTTTAGTATGAGAGTCGTTGTACTTCCTGTAATCAGGCTTTTATCAATCACAGTATATTGTCCTCCTTTATATATAGATTATCTATACGTTACATTATATGTAGTTGATCTATATATGTCAACATTTTATTTTTATAACTTAGAATGGCCTTAGCGAGTAGTGCTGATAGCATTCATTCCACTGATGTAAGTCATGTCTTTTATTAATAACTAGAAAAAAAGCTGCTGTAAAATAGGCAATTTAATTAGCCAAAAGAGCGACAATGACTTGAAAAAGGCTCCACATTAATATACAATAAATGGAGGAAGAGTTTTATTATGTATAATATTTGTGTTTGTGATAGCGAAAAAAGCACATGTGCTGAATTTAGAATTGCAGGGTGAAATTAATGAGAAAAAGATGGTTCTTTTTAGGTCTTTTTATAATAATAACATTGATAGTATTTTATTTTTTCAGGCCTAATTATATTAAACTTGGGAACGATGAAAAATTGAATAGCCTTCTTATTGCCTACGTTGAAAGTGATCTAAAAGATGGTGAACCAATAATAAAGAATACTGAATATTCGGTAGAGATAAATGATATACGATATGATTATATAAAAGAAATCGTGGAAGAACAAAAATTTTATCATAACATAAAAGGAGTTTTTGATAAAGATAGAGAAGAAAAAGATGTTTCATGGCAAATTCAAATATATACAAATATGACATACATTTTTATTACATCAAATGGAAATGTTAGATTTAATAGATATACAAATGATACAGGTGAAAATACAAAACATGAGGACGTGACGTTATATAGTTTAGGAAGAAATAAAGTTGATAGAGCAGAGGCTATCAAAAAGAGTATTTTAGAAATAGTTCAGGAGAATTAAAGCTCTTTTGCTTTCTGCAAATTAATCTTTATTCGGTACTCATAGGAGGGATAAATAGTCCCTCCTATTATTCTTCATATCACTTGTATAGAATCTGAAAACAAAAATTACCTCGTTACGGTTATTAGGGCATTTTTGCTATACTTAAGGATTTTAATTCTTCTTTGATTTCAGTAAGTGTCTTATTAAGACTGCATTCAATAGCTGCTGTAACTGCTCCCTCTACCAAAGCAGTATCAAGAATTTCCACCTTTTCTCTCATTTCTTCTGTGAGGGATTCTAAGGCTATGTCCGCACTCATATAAGCACTGCCGATATCAAAAAGAATGAGAACTCCATCTTGCGTATACACTTCTTTTATGGCAGTAATTATTTTTTCTGCATCTGTACCCAGTCGTCCGTCGTTGGTCCCGCCTGCTGCTGCAATGGAAACTTCTTCCGCCATTTGTCCTGCCAATTCTTTTAATCCTTCCGCTATTTTTTCGCTATGAGATACGATTACCAGTCCTACCATGCTTTTCTCCTAATTATATACTTTTTGTCAATGTGATGATATACGATCTGCTAAACCACTGTAATATAGTAGGTGATGATATACAATCTGTTAAACACTATAATATAGTTTTATGATAACTGGAAACTATATTAGCTTATCTAATAACTAAAGCTGTATTATTTAACTTTTATAACCCAAAGCTTTAAAGAATTTTTTATCATTTACATATATCCCAAATATATAATTCTACATATTTATTTCTTCATATTTATTTCTTCATATATCGTCTTTAAAATAAGGGCACTTGAGGTGGCTCCCGCATCCTGATGGCCAATGCTGCGTTCCCCCAGATAGCTTGCCCTGCCTTTACGGGCAATAATATCTTTTGTATGTTCCACTCCTTTGTAAGCTGCATCTACTGCTTCTTTTAATGCTTCTTCCGAAGATAACCCAAGTTGAATGGCCTTGCTTAAAGCATAAAGCCCGGGCTCTATGGCATCAACCATGGTTTTATCCTCTAATACAGCTTTCCCTCTCATTTTAATTCCATCTAAAGCTGCTGATAACATCTTTTCAAAATCGACGATATCTATTACTTCTTTGCTGCCTGCTTCCAGTCCGGCTTTCATAAAAGCGGTTCCATATAGTGGCCCTGAAGCACCGCCTACATTAGAAACTAAAGTCATTCCTGTTTTCTTTAGAAGATCTCCTATATTGGCACCGGTATCCTCCTTTAGTTTTTCTCTAACTGCATGGAACCCTTTGCTCATATTTAGACCATGATCTCCGTCTCCTATGGCAGCATCCAGTTCTGTCAGAAATAGCTTATTTTCTTCGATTCTATCTGCTATTTTATTAATTATTTCAATGACCTTTTCTCCATTGATACTCATGTTTACCTCGATTCAGGCGCTTTAGCGCTATTAATAACGGCAGAAATCTTAAGAAGCCCCATCTTCTAGCAAACTATAAAGATTTAAAAGCCGGTGTGTCTGCAGTTGCATCTAATAATGTTTTTAATTCTTTGTCCAATCTTAAGATACTTACAGAACATCCTGCCATTTCTAGAGATGTCATAAATTCGCCTACCAGAGTTTTATATACTTTTATGCCTTTTTCCCAAAGAATTTCATTGACTTTTCTATTTACAATATATAATTCCATTAAAGGAGTGGAAGCTAAACCGTTTACCATAACAGCTACTTCTTCACCGTCCTTTAATTTCATATCTTCTAAGATTTTGCCAACTAAGTGTTCTGTAACTTCATCGGCGGTTTTTAAAGTATCTTTGTGGGTTCCCGGTTCTCCATGAATTCCCATACCGATTTCCATTTCATTTTCTCCTAATGTAAAGTTCGCTTTTCCCGCTGCCGGCACAATACAAGGCGTTAAAGCCATTCCCATACTTCTTACATTATCTATTACCTTCTGAGCAGTTTCTTTTACTTCCTCCAAAGTTGCACCTGTTTCCGCCTTTGCTCCTGCAATTTTATGTACGAATACAGTTCCTGCAATACCCCGTCTGCCTGCGGTATAAGTGCTGTTTTCTACAGCGACATCATCATTTACCACAACATAGTCTACCTTAATCAATTCCATTTCTGCCATTTCTTTTGCCATCTCAAAGTTCATAATATCGCCGGTGTAATTCTTTACAATCAGGAGAACGCCTGCTCCGCCGTCTACTGCCTTAATAGCTTCATATATAGGATCCGGAGTGGGTGATGTAAATACATCTCCTGCAACTGCCCCGTCTAGCATACCTTTTCCTACATATCCCCCATGAGATGGTTCATGTCCGCTGCCGCCGCCGCTGACCAAAGCCACTTTTCCGGTTACTGGTGAATTCTTTCTTACCAATACATTAAATCCCTTTAATTTTCTAACATATTCGGGATGCGCCAATACGATACCTTCTAACATTTCTTCTACTACATTCTCCGGTTGATTGATTAATTTCTTCAATGCGATTGCCCCCTTTGTCTATTTTATACTTTGTATATGACATAGATACCATATGTTACATATACCATACTTCTTCGCAACTGGTGGATATTGCTGTTGCACCTGCCTTTAAGCTTTGCATAACATCCTCCTTGTCCATAATTAAACCGCCGGTGATAATCGGTACTTTTGTTGCTCCAACCAGCTTCTTTGTAATCTTAGGCATGATACCCGGTAAAATCTCAACCGCATTCGGGCACATGTCTTCAATGGAGCCAATACCGGTGTCCAAAGACAAATGATCCAGCATAAACAGCCTTTGGATTACAAACATATTTATATTTTTGGAAGCTTTAACAAGAGTTGTTTTCGTTGTAATAATGCCATCCGGCCTAATATTTTCATGAATGTATTGCAAAGCCAATGCATCTCTTGAGAATCCATCAATTAAATCTACATGCACATAGGATAATTTTCCTGAGTTTCTTACCCTTTCAATATACGACTTTATATTAAAAATATCCGATTTTAATATAAAAATAACCTCACAGGGAGACTTTATTGCATTTTCTAACTGATTACGGTCTTTAATTGCCGCAATGATTGGATTTATCTGCAGTCTATGATAAAACTCATTCTTCATGTAATTTCCCCCTGTTATAAATAACTTGTCTCCATATTAATATTTGTTATTCTATGTATTACTTCAAATCACCCATTACTTAGGAAAATTCAAAACAAGTGATAGCTAATTCGCAGCTCTGCTCTCATAATATAAATTGACTTTCGAGAGTACGAAATGAAATATATAGTATTTCATACTCTCGAAGGTCTAGCATAACCTATATTGGGCAAAGCCTCCTATTTCCTAAACTCTTACTTTTCCCAGTCTCTTGATCTTCCTACTGCTTTATGCCATCCGGCTGTTGCCTTTTCTCTCTTTTCTGCTTCCATGTCAGGAGTAAAAGTTGTAGGGGCAATGCCGCTGGAATTGATATCATCCAAATCTTTCCAGTATCCCACTGCCAAGCCTGCAAGGTAAGCTGCACCTAAAGCTGTAGTTTCAATAACTGCCGGTCTTTCAACAGGTGTATCCAATACATCTGCCTGGAATTGCATTAAGAAATTATTTGCACAAGCACCGCCGTCAACCTTTAATGCCTGCAAACGGATTCCGGAATCTTGTTCCATAGCATTTAATACGTCATAGGTCTGATATGCCATAGATTCTAACGCGGCTCTGATTAAGTGTTCTTTCTTCGCGCCTCTTGTAAGTCCAACAATAGTTCCTCTTGCATATTGATCCCAATAAGGAGCACCAAGTCCTACAAATGCAGGTACTAAATAGACACCATTGGTATCTTCCACTTCTTTAGCATATTTCTCAGAATCTGCGGCATTACTGATAATTTTTAATTCATCACGTAACCATTGAATAACCGCACCACCTACAAAGATACTGCCTTCCAAAGCATATTCCGGTTTTCCGTTATAGCATGCAGCCATAGTGGTCAATAAACCGTTCTTGGATTCCACCGGTTGATTACCTGTATTCATAAGTAAGAAACAACCTGTTCCGTATGTATTCTTAGCCATACCTTCTTTGCAGCATAATTGGCCAAATAAAGCTGCCTGCTGGTCTCCGGCATCTCCGGCGATTGGAATCGGTGAACCAAATACTGCATCGTCGGTTTCGCCATATACTTCACTGGAAGTCTTTACTTCCGGAAGCATGGACGCTGGAATATTTAATTCTTCTAATATTTCTTCATCCCATTTTAAATCATGGATATTATAAATCATGGTTCTGGAAGCATTGGTATAATCCGTCACATGAACTTTACCCTTTGTCAGATTCCAAATTAACCAAGTATCAATATTACCGAATAGTAAATCGCCCTTCTCAGCTAATTCCCTTGCACCGGGAACATTTTCAAGAATCCATCTGATTTTGGTTCCGGAAAAATAAGCGTCTACGATTAAACCGGTCTTATCTTTAATGATTTTATCAAAGCCTTTTGCTTTCAATTGGTCACAATATTCCGCAGTCCTTCTGCATTGCCAAACAATAGCATGATAAATAGGTTCTCCGGTATTCTTATTCCATACAACTGTAGTCTCTCGCTGATTCGTAATACCGATGGCTGCCACATCGTCAGCTTCCAATCCTGCTTTTGCCAATGCTTCTTTGGCAACACCTACCTGTGTTCCCCAGATTTCCATTGCATCATGTTCTACCCAGCCTGCCTTTGGATAAATCTGTGTAAATTCTTTTTGCGCTACTGCTACCATTTCTCCCTGTTTGTTAAATAAAATACATCTTGAACTTGTAGTACCTTGATCCAATGCCATTATAAAATCTTTTCCCATGATTTAATCCTCCATTTTTTCTTAGTTTTTTATTATAAGGTGACCCTCTAGAAAATTACCGTATATAACAGACCTCCAAGTAAACCTCCAATTATTGGTCCTACTACTGGTATCCATGCATAACCCCAATCAGAACCGCCTTTTCCTGCAATGGGAAGAATAGCGTGAGCAATACGAGGTCCCAAATCTCTTGCAGGATTAATTGCATATCCAGTTGGTCCGCCTAAGGAAAGACCGATTATTAAGATTAATAAACCAACTGCGAAGGTTCCAAAACCATCTGCCATCGTTGTTTCCCCAAGACCAAGGATGCCAAATACTAACATGAACGTACCAATGATTTCTGTAATTAAGTTAGCTCCAACGTTTCTGATTGCTGGTGCAGTACAGAATACCCCAAGTTTTGCAGCCTTATCTTCTGTCTCTTTCCAATGTGCAAGATAGGTAAGCCATACTAAAGCTGCGCCTACAATTGCGCCAATAAATTGCGCTGCAATATATGCAGGTACTTTACTCCAGGCAAAGTTACCGATTGCTGCAAGAGCAATGGTTACAGCAGGATTAAAATGTCCACCGCTAATTGGACCAAAAATCCATGCTGCAGTTGCTACTGCTACTGCCCAGGCCATAGTTACTACGATCCATCCCCCATCTTTTGCCTTACTTTTGTTAAGCGCTACACCCGCTACAACACCATCCCCCAACAAAATCAGTGTTGCAGTTCCTAGAAGTTCTGCTAAAAAAGTTGACATAAATACCTCCTATTATATTTTGATTTTTTATAATTAAATCTATGTACAAGCCTTAGCACATAGACATAATTTTGATAAAAAACTTTTCAACAAAATAATTGTTTATTTTTATCGAAAAATAGCAAAAAGCCACTATTATAAAGAGTGTTTGCTCTTTATAATAATGGCTTCTCTTCTCTCCGCCTCAATATGAAGTTTACTTTCTGGTTCATTATATTCGAAACATGTCTATAAAAGACCTTAAATGGACAAACAATTCTTTTAGCTGCGTTATTTTTTTGCCAGGTTTTATAATTTATATTAGGACAACTTATTAATATTTTAATAAACACATTACATTATAAAATTGATGAATAAAGACATACTATACTCTGTAACTAATGAATCCAAATAAAAATACAGAAAGGGATGGTTATATGGAAAATTATTTAAATCACCCGGAAGTACCAATCGGTTTAGGAATGGCTCTGGCAAAGAATCCTTCCGCAATGAACTATTTTTCTAATCTGGATGCAGATAGTCAAAGACGGATTATTGACCAAACCCACTCCGTTCGTTCCAAGGAAGAAATGGACTCATTTGTATCAAGCTTTTCAAGCGGAAACAGTTTTCGATAATAACAAATAGTTCTAATAAATGAATTCCTTGATTGACAGAAATAAATGAGATATACTTGTGTAAAAGTTTATCTCATTTATTTTTATAAAAAAGGAGCCGGCTATGAAAGAAATAAATTCCATGTATCCTTCGGATAAGAAGGAGTGTTATTCTTTAATACATTCACAGTTAAAATCCATTCTGGAAGATGAGCCATATGTCATTCCAAATTTAAGCAATACTTCTGCCCTTCTCAATGAAGCTTTAGCAGATATTAATTGGGTAGGATTTTATCTCATACATAATAATGAATTACTTTTAGGGCCTTTTCAGGGCAAAATTGCATGTGTCCACATAGCAATCGGAAGAGGTGTATGTGGAACTGCTGTTTTAAAAGACGAAACTCAGTTGATACCGGATGTTCATGAGTTTCCCGGACATATTGCCTGTGATAGTGCCTCAAAGTCAGAAGTTGTAATTCCCATTCATAGTGATGGAAGAGTTGTTGGTGTATTAGATATAGATAGTCCTATTACCCAAAGATTTGATGAAATGGATAAAGAAGGATTGGAGGAAATAGTTAGAATTTTAGAGACAAGTTGTAATTGGAAGGATTCTATTTTCATTGGTTAAACACACGAAACACCTGTTTTGTATTTCTTATTTGTATTTTTACCTTGTTGTATCCTTTTGCCCTTAATTTATTTATTATGCAATATAGGAAAAATATGCTATAATGTTTACATTATATAAGCTGCACGAAATATGCAATTATTGATTCAGGGGTGTTTATAATGCAAAACAAGAAAAAAATAGCTTTATTTATTTCTCATATATTTGGGGAATATCAAAGAAATCTATGTACTGGTATTATCACCAAAGCTATGGAGTATGGCTATCATGTAGATATCTTTACTTCTAATGACGGGGAGACCACAGAAGAACTTGGCCAAGGTGAAAGCAGCATACTAAAGATACCTAATTATTCCTCTTATCGGGGAGTAATTTTCGCTTCTGGTACATATATTGAATCTGGCTTGAAAAATCGAATTTTGCAAACGATAAAAGAAAACTGTTCCTGCCCCATTTTGAATATAAACCAAGAGCCGTCGGAATTCTATACTCTCTCCATCGATAATATTCAACCAATGAAAGAATTAGTTTCCCATCTAATAACTGCACATAAATACCAAAGGATTTCTTTCTTAGCCAACAAACACGATGAATTGGTTTCACTCCAAAGAATCCAATCCTATCAGGAAACTATGAATGACTATAATCTTTCCTGGTCAAACAATACAATTGCATGGTGTTATCCAAATCTTGACTCCGTCAGAGAAGCTGTTACAGCCCTTTTAAGTAATCCGGAGGGGCAGCCGGAAGTAATCGTCTGCTACAATGATAAGATTGCACTTATGGTATTCAAAGTTCTAACTGAAAAAGGGTTTAAGATACCCAATGACATTGCACTTACCGGTTACGATAATCTCGCGGCTGCCCGCCATAATATTCCACCTATTACCTCCGTGGAATTCCCTGTGAAGGAGCTTGGTGAACTTGCCATGGACACCCTGATTCGTATCCATGGGGGAGAGAAACCAGATCCGGTCATCACCATATCCGCTCACCCGGTTATTCTTTCTTCCTGCGGTTGTGTCAATCCATCTATTCAGCAAAATAGTCATTACAACTTAACCCTTATTGATACTATCGCCAGACGGGAACGGGAAATGATAACCGATATTAATCTCTCCTCTTCTTTATTAAACATTACTGATATAGATGAAGGAATGGACGTATTAGCTGCATTTACAGACACTATAGAAGACCTTGAGGGCTTTTATATATGTCTCTATCCTGATTGGGATTCGTTGTCCAATTCCATACTTAATATTACTGACAGTGATGATGAAACTGGATATTCCAATGATTTAAAACTACTAAAAATGGGTATTAAAAATGGGAAGCGGATTCCAGAGTGTAGTTTTAGTAATAACATACTCCTCCCCGCTTCCGTATACCATAGCAGCTCTATTGCTTTTCTATATATGCCGCTCTATTTTAAAGACAGAAACTTTGGTTATATCGCTCTTTCCTACAAAAATCATAATATTCAGCATACCTTCAGCATAATGCTATGGTTACGAAATATAAATAATATGCTTCAGACTATAATAAGCAATTATGAGCGTACCGCGCTAATTAACCGTCTGGAAACTCTTTATCTAAAAGATGAGCTTACACATTTATGGAATATGAAAGGCTTAAAGAAATATTGCGAATCCCTGATTATAGAAAGCAACGGTTCGGACAAACCTATCATGGTAATCACTCTCCATATAGATTGTCTGGAACAGATTCAAACACAATTTGGTTTAAAAGAAGCTGAACTTTGTATTTTGGTTTTAGCAAGGGCCATAGAGAGTAATCTGACCGCCACTCACTTTTGTTCACGCTCAGAAAAGAATACCTTTCATTTATTATTAAAGGATGCTACGGAAGAAGATGCAATTGTACTAACAAAAAAGATAATTAAATATTTACAGAATTATCAGATTATCCATAAGAAGGCCTATTCCATGTCCATTCGTTACTCCAGCCATTCTTATGTTTCGGATAAACTGTATACATTATTCGAAGAATAAATATAATATTTGATGAACTAAGGGCCTGGCAGCTGTTATTTTGTAGAATTTTTTAATGGAAGTCAAAATGGATATCCGCATCCGCGCAGGTCCCTTGCTCATTTAAGAATCGGGGGCTGTTACTTTATTTTGTAATAGCCCTCTTTGTGTTATCTATATTGTTTTAGTTTCCAAGCAGCGCATTTTTTCGGTACTCGGTAGGTGAAACTCCACAATGTCCTTTAAAAATCTTCATAAAATACTTATCATTATCATAACCCACCACTTTACTGACATCAGCAATTTTCATATCCGTTGTGGCTAATAATCGCTTTGCTTCATCCATCCGAATTTGCTTTAAGTAATTAACAAAATTACATCCTGTATACTGCTTGAAAACATAAGAGAACAGAGAATAATTCATGGAAATATGATTGGATACCACTGCCATGTTTAAATCTTTTTTATAATTGTCCTTAATATACATAAGGGCAGACTGAATCTTTTGTTTGTTGCGATAATCTTCAAATTGAATTAGCAGACATTTATTCAGATCTCTGATCCAACTCTTAATATGGGTTATATACTGGGATAAATTGTTATACTGTAATAAATCCTCTGCAACTTCTTCATTCCCTGACTCTTTAAGGACATTTCGATAGATTGTATATGCCTTTTGCTTAATAGAAGAAAATATTTCTATGAATGCGGCATCAGAAATCTTACTTATCTTAAACTGGTAACAAATATGATCCAGTAATTTAAGAGCCTCCTCACATTTATCCGTTCCTATCATCTGAATAAGTTGATCAATCTCTTGTTCCGGATAAATCACATCTTCCTTTTTAACTCTTTTGTCATAAATTATGAAATTACTATCTGATAGAAAAGCCTGTCTTCTGGCTATAACTGCTTCTTTATATGCTTCTTTCATCTGCTCAAGACCTATATGTACTTGACTGCATCCCACATAATACCCCCGCAGCTCTGATTTTACAATCCTATCTTTTTGCAGATTATCCACAATAAATATCCCTTGTCCATTCACATCATGCAGAAAAGTAACCCCATCCGTTTCTTCAAACTCATTACTATAATTCGTACAATATACAATATATTCTCCCTCAAAAAAGCTGGAGGAAAACTGATTTAAGATGAGTTCACACTCTTTTGTATCCATATCATCATTTAACATCAATTGCTTTAATTGTTGATATCCAATGTTAAGCATGGTATCTTTTTTATTCTGCCTTCTGACCAGTTCTTCTTCCAGTTTGGTAAGTATTCCTGATAACTGTGTTCTCTCTATTGGTTTCAAAAGATAATCCTTCACTCCATTGCGAAGGAGTTCAACAGCATAAGAAAAATCATCATATCCACTCACTACTATAATTAATGGTACATGATTACATGCTTGAATCTCTTTTACTAAAGTTATCCCATCCATCTTTGGCATTCTTATATCTGTGATTACTACATCAATCTCCTGACTGCGAATAATCTCCAATGCTTCCAATCCATTCTTACACTCCATTACCATCGAAATAGGCACTCCGGAGCGTAATGCCATAGCTTTTATTCCCTGCCTTATTAATTTTTCATCTTCAACAATTAATAAAGTATTCATAACAACCTCGATTCCGGCACTTTTGCACCATTGGATAACGACAACTAAACCCTTGGTTGGAAAGGTATTCTCATAGAAACCTTTGTATAACAACCATGTTTGGAGGAAACCATTAATCCGTATTCTTTCCCAAAATGAATTTGGATTCGATCCTGAACATTCTTCAGACCAATACCAGTACCAGTTCCTCCGCTTATTTCTATATCTTCTTCAATTTTCTCTCTTAAAGCCTTTACTTCCTCTTCCGTCATACCTTTTCCTTGATCCGTTATCTCAATAATAAAATCTTGTAACATAACAATACCTTTAATATAGATATTCGTATCCTCTGCGATATCTTCAATTCCATGGCAGATTGCATTCTCCACAATGGGCTGTAATGACATCTTAGGAATCTCCTGTTCCCATAATACTTCCGGTATATTAAGGGATAGATAGATTTCATAGTCAAACCTTAGATTCATTAGTGCTATGTATTTTTGTATATACTCAATCTCTTGTCTTACAGTTACATTCTTTGCAAGTCCCTGCATACTATAACGCAGCATAATTCCAAGGGAGGTTACCGCATCTGCAATATCATACTTTTCCTCAATCTCTGCCATCATCTTAACGGACTCCAGTACATTATAGATAAAATGTGCATTGATTTGATTCTGTAAAGCCCGGATTTCCGAGTTTTTAGCAAGGATTTCACGTTCCAGATTATCTTTCATAAGTAATTTAATCTTATCTAACATAATTTGAATTTGATTTGCCAATTCTCCTAATTCATCTGAGCCACAATTTGGCACCACAACATTCAGGTTTCCTCCCTGTACCTCTTTCAGTGTTTTAAACAACATATAAAAACGTTTTACCATTGTCTTAACAACAAAATGAATAACCAGAACTAACAACAGCATAATTCCAAGCAAAATCAATAAATACAACCAGCTTACCTTAGTTAACGTATTGCTTAATTTGTCTAAAGAAATTACTTCAATATAACTTCCATTCAATTCTGGAATTGGTTTCGAAGTTATAATCATATTTTCTCCATGAAGCCTTACTTTCTTACTAACTTCCTGATTAACCTCCGCTTCTGACATAATATCTTCCACCAAGTGGTTCCAACGGTTCTCTTCTCCCCTATGGTAATAACAGTCTCCACGCTGATCTACAAAACATTTCCACCTTGCCTCCTTATATTCAAACAACCCCGGGAAGACATTTTCCATTCTTACGGCAACTTCAATATATCCTAAGTTTCCATAGGTATAATCCGGAATCTTAGTAGTCAGTGACATAATATGATTGGTTGGATTGGTAGACAAACTAAACAGATCATCCGTATAATCAAAAAGCCAGGACTTCTGTAATTTCTCATCCTCAGTAATCTGAATATTTTTCATTCTATGTTTTTGAAATAAAATAGGCACCATTTCTAACATAGTGTCATTATCCACGTACACATGAATCTGGTACAGATACGGATTGCTATTTACCAGACGTTCCATACTGACAATATCTTCTCTGCTGAAACGTATCATATCTTCAACAGAAATCTTTTCACCTGAGTAAATCCGTTCCAAATAATTAGTTAAATTACTATTATTCAAAAATACTTGTGTTGACATATTACATAGTTCTACTGTTTTTTGAACATTGGCATAGATTTGATTCACAGAAGACTTTGCCAAAAAGATTTTATCATTTTTTTCTTTTTCTTTTAAATTCATTATAATAACCAGAAACAGAACTAGTATTGGTATAAACGCAAAACAAAAGACTGTTAAAGAAATCTTATGCGTTATTTTCAGCTTATTTGTCCAACAATATTTCCGTTTTCCCATCTACATCTCTCTTCCCGGTTACCCTATTCTTAGTTCTTAATTTTTTATATTTTAAGATATTTCTTATCTGTATTTTATAGTTACATACTATCATACTTCAACATAGAATCCAATTCTTTCTGTTATTTTATAACAAATATTGGATGCTGCATTCATAGACCAAATCAAACTGAAAATTAGGGCTGCTACAAAAGATAAACCATTTGCTACAGCCCTAAAATCCTGATATTCAGTCTAAACGGATATTCCACCTGCCTACAGGCAAGTTTTTACTTTTACATTAACTCTTTGAATCAATTCGGAGTCAGATATGTGACATCACATTAATTAACCCCTAATTTCTGTTTAGCTTCATTCATTAATTCTGTTTTCTTTTCAAGAAGTGTATCCAGTCCATAATCTTTTCTCTTTTGGATAAATGCGTCCCAGATCTTATCAAATTCTGATTCTGACTTTGCTAATAGCAGCTGTGGTAATACAACGCCCCATTCATTATCAATCTTAGATTGAATATCCATTTCTTCTGTATCTGCTGGTAATGAAATATCATATTGTGAAGTTGTCATAGTATACGGGTATGTCCATCGCTCCATTTGTCCAAGTGGTTCTGGAGTAGGCGGCGTCCATTTTAATGCCATAGCATTATCTTGGAACATCCAGAATGTTGAATCCGCACCATATTGTTTGTCATAAGCAGCACGATCTGTATTAGCCAATTCTTTTACGTCATCATGCATCTTTTCTACACCATTTGCATCATAATCCCAAGTTTCCCCTTCAACACCTAGCCAAGTCATATGCTGTCCATGCTCACTCATAAGGTATGAGAATAATTGAATGGCGCGATCCGGATTCTTACAGTTTTTAGAGATCATGTTCACACACCAGCCGTTGATACCGGTACCTGGTAATGTATAAGCATCACCTTTTGAATTCTTAGGTCCATCTATTGCAATATAGATACTGTTTGGATCCTGTGCGTATAATATCTTTTGTTGATTTTGTAAATCTGTTCTTTGATATAACATACAGAAATAACGTCCCTGAGCAATCTTTTCTTCCATCTGTGCTCTTTTATCAATGAAGATATCATCTGCTAAATATCCTTCTTCTCCAAGTTCACGGAATGTTTTTAACCAGCGAACTAATTCAGTATCTGCATAACGGTCATAATATTTTCCATCCTTTTCATATGGAATTGCTAAGAAGTTACTTAAGTATTGGTCAAAGGAAAAATTACCAATTGTTCCAAACTCATGCGCGCCTACTGGAATTAATGGCTGCCCGTTCACTTCCGGGAATTGTTCTGCTGCTGCCTTAACCGCTGCCTTGAAGCCTTCTGGAGTAGTCATATCCGGACTTCCAATTGCTTCATAGATATCTTTTTTTACCAGGAAAGTTTGATTGGAAGCGATATTATCATATTTTTCATAATCTTGTGGGGAGAAAGAAGAGTTTGGATATCCATAGATATGGCCATCCTCTTTCGTAAACCAGCCCACACGCCCCTGATCCGCTACTTCAAACCAATATGGGTCATATTCCTTTGCAAGTTCATCTAATGCATAAACCATTTCATCTTCAATTATCTGATTTACCTGACCTTCCCACCAACCAATTGTCAAGATATCAGGCAATGTATCCGATGCGATTAATGAATTTAATTTTTCAGCTTCATTACCAGCTGGTACGATAAATTCAATGTTGCATCCTGTTTCTTCTGTAATTTTCTTAGATACTAAATTTTCACCCCATGGAGTGGTAAACCATGAAAAATTAATATACCAGGTAAAATCTACTTTTTCATCAGCATTTTGCTGCCAACCTGGTGTAACCTCTCCGGTTTTAGCTGCATCGGCTGAATCTGCAGTATCTGTAGAATCTGTGGTATCAGTAGAAACTGTGGTATCCCCTACTGTAGACTCTGTTTCTTTCGTATCCTTGTTATTATCTTTTTTGCCACTACAGCCAACAACCGAAAACATCATTATAGCTGCAAGTAACAATGCAATACCTTTTTGGAATTGCTTTTTCATAGTGTTTCCTCCCTTTTACATTATAATTTATTCCTTAACTGCTCCTATCATCATACCTTTAACAAAATATTTCTGTAAGAATGGATAGACACAGCAGATAGGCAAAGTAGTAATAACCATAGCCGCTAATTTAATTGATGTAGATGTTGTATCTGAAGTCTGAATCTGTACTGATACACTTCCGGCCATCTGCGAAGATTGCACCTGGGCCACCAACCTATATAAAAATGTCTGAATTGGCTCTAAATCGGTACGATTGGTCATATACATCAGACCTCCAAAGTAATCGTTCCATTGACCTACTCCTGCAAACAATGCGATAGTTGCAAATACAGGTTTCGATAATGGCATAATAATTTTCCGAAAGATTGTTAAATCATTTGCGCCATCTATTTTAGCTGACTCCTCCAAAGCTTCCGGAATCTCTTTAAAGAAGTTAATAAAGATTAACAAATTAAAGAAGTTAAATGCTGCTGGAATTATGTAAACTAAGAAATTATTTAACAAATTTAATTTTTTGAACAAAAGGAACGTTGGTATCAACCCACCAGAGAAAAACATAGTTATTGTTCCTATTGCCATATAATACTTTCTGCCAATTAACCTGGATTTTGATAACGGATATGCTACCATAGCCGTGAATAATACATTGAGAGTTGTACCGATCAGTGTCTTTGCTATTGTTACTGTAAATGCCTGTACAACGCTGCCATTTGAAAAAACACTTTTATAATTTTTAATAGAAAATTGTCTGGGCCACCAATAGATTCCACCCTGAAGTGCATCTGTTGCATCATTAAATGAGTTTACTATTACATACCAAATTGGATATAAACAAATAAAACAGATTAATATCATAAATATAATATTAAGAGTATTAAAGATCTTAGTTCCACGAGAATGCTTCATTTTACTTTTTGTCATTATTGAATCCCTCCTAGTATAATGATCTGCCCAAGAACTTTTTACTTGTTTTGTTCGTAATGACAAGTAATATCAAAGCAATTACCGATTTAAAAAGTCCCACTGCCGTTGCATAGGAATACTTACCCATGGTCATACCAACCTGATATACATAGGTATCAATAACCTGGCTTCGTGATACGTTAATCTGATTCTTAAGAATCAATATCTGATCAAAGTTTGAATTTAATAAACCGGATACTTGTAAGATAAGCATTAAAGCAATGGTTCCGGTAATAGATGGTAAGGTGATTTTTAAAATCTTCTGTATCTTTGTTGCACCATCCACCGTTGCCGCTTCGTACATCTGCTGATCCACTCCCGCAATTGCTGCCAGATAAATAATTGCCGACCATCCCAGTTCCTTCCACACATCCGAGATTACGGATAATCCCCAGAAGTATTTTGGATCACCAAGGAAAGAAACTGGTTCCTTTATTATATGTAGGGCAACTAAAAAATCATTAATCACCCCTGTTTTCGATAGCCAGGTTACCATAATTCCACCAAGTACAACCCAGGATAGGAAGTGAGGCAGATAAGAGATTGTTTGTACAATCTTCTTAAATCTTAAATTTCGTAATTCATTTAATAATAATGCAAAAATAATTGGTAGTGGAAATCCAATAATCAGTTTTAGCAGACTGATACCTAAGGTATTCTGCAGGATATTGACAAAATTATCATCCATAAAAAATTCTTTAAAATATTGTAATCCAACCCATGGAGCTTCTGCGATTGTTTTTGTAATTTTAAACTTTTTAAAAGCAATTACAATTCCCCCCATTGGAATGTAATTGAAGATTATCATCCAAATCACACCTAACAATGCCATTGCATGAAGGTATTTTTGATTTGCTAATTGCTTGAAAAAACTTCTTTTGCTTCTGTATTTTGGTTTCTTCTGTTTTTTCGTTATCACAGCCATATCTGCCATGTCCATCCCTCCGTTGTTTTTATATCTTAATTATAACGGGTATCTGTTTTGTAGTTAATGATCCTAATTTTAAATAGGTGTCATTTTTTTAGTATTACTTTAAAACATAACCGAATTCCAAACTTTTTTCTGTATTGTAACCTGGTGCCCTTCTTTCATTTGTTCATATAACTCTTTCTCATTTAAATCCGTATCCTCGAAAATAGTTTGATAATATCTTGCTGCCAGCGCAATTTTCTCCTGTATATGAACTAATTTTTCTTCTGTCAGACCAGTATTTTTCTGATCATCTTCCGGTATTGTCACTAGAATATTCTCCGTTTTTTTCTGGCTGTCAGTAATTTCCTCCTCCGTCAATTCATACCCTTTCTTAAGGGCCTGCTGATATAGAAGTTCATAACGAATGGCATTATCCATTGCCTCCTGCTTCATTACTTCTCCAATGGTTCTTCCATCTCCATACTCTCTCTTCATATAGTCTGGGTCGTTCATAAATGCTGCATATAACTGACCTTGCATTCTGGATAGTGTTAAATGATACAACACTTCATCCAGATAAATTTGTTTATTATCAATTGTTAAAACCACTGTTTTTGCAGGATCATAATTTTTCTCATTTCTTGTAAAGAAGGCTATCCCCAATCCAAGAATCAATATACTAGTAACGATGCATATACTGATGATCTTTCTTTTTTTCATTTTTATAACCATTCTCCTTTCAAAGTCTGGAGACTTTGTGCGTAGCACTAATCTCCGGTTGAAAGAATAAAATTCTTTCAACCTTCCCTTTCATTTTTCTCTACAATCCTACTCTTGATCAATACAGCTTATATCTCCAATTAAGTACTGGATCTCCAAAGCTTCACCATCTCGGATTCGAAGGGCTGAGGCTCCAGTAATAACGCCACCTGTATAGGAGGTTCTTGTTCCATCTTCCCAGACAACGTCTGCTGTATGAACAACATATCTTCCCGGAATTACATCCATCCTGCTGCTAAACCTATAGCAAACTTTGGTCTTGCCAAATAATACGGCTTCCACTTTACCATCTTCTGATAACAGATAGCTTGGAATAGCTGGCTGTAATTCCATTACAAGTTCATCATCTTTTATTGCAAATGGTGTTTCTCCAAACATCATAATCTGCCACATATTAAGAAATTCAGCTGTTGAACCGCTTAGCCTTGCTACAAAACCTTTTCCATGAATTCCTTCATTGGGATTCGCGCTGCTAGCCAGGAATGAAGAATTCTCCAAAACACTTCTGCCATATGTCTCATACTTTAGAAATGGTACACATGCATTATGAAAATCTTCAAAGAATTCTGAATATAAGCCGGCTTTAAGAAGTTCTAAGAGATACTTGTATTCCATATGTAACCATATGGATTCATTCTCTAACCAGCCTGGTGTGAATGCTTTACAACGTCCAAGCTCGTAGGATGCCTCCTGTAATGAGGTATTTACCTTATACATGGATAATTTTTGATCATATAGATTACTTGCCTTTACCTTATGATACAAAGACTTCTTCTTGTCTTCTTTATCTACAATCTTCAAATAACGAACTGGACCCTCTAAGAAGTAAGGCATTCTCACGACCTTAAATTTCTTTGGAACAATTTCTCCCTCTTCTTCCCTATATTTTGTTACATCATAACTAAAATATGTTGGGCATAAGCCCTCCCCATAAGCAATTGCTTTTTTAATTCCTCTCTCTACCATTTGTAACCAGTTTTCCAGCAATTTCACCAAATATCCATTGGAGAGAGCTCTTTTCTCTCCCGATACACCGAAAGCCGTCTTTTCTCTATATAGTTCTTTACAATCATTACTTGCATTCCAAAAATCTAACTGTAGTTTGTTATCTTCATCCATATGCGTATCAACTTCTTTATTTAATTGATCAGTAATGGATTCTAAGGCTTCCATTAATTCGGCTAATTCGCTGAAAACAATCACTGCTTGACGATAAGTACCCAGTTTCTCAAGAGCAAATTTTAACATTCTGGCAAGCTCATATGTCTCAGCCATGGAAGAACCAAAGATTCCAGGAAGTCCATTTAGCGCATCATACCAGCCTGGCTTTCCTCCTTCCATCTCTATTCCCATTCCATAGGGATCAAGTGCTGCGTATTTTAAAGTAGTAAGCAGTAAAATCTTTTCCATTAAGGTTCCTGTTGCTACTTCTCCATTTCCATAGGAGCTTCTTAATTTTTTATTTTTGCAATCTTTCTTTCTCGTCTTATCAAGGAAATTATATTGTCGGATTCCTCGATCCGTTTTCACATAACGCTTCTTTCTTGGTAAAAGTGTTACCCTTGTTTCAAAATACGTATAGCTGGAATCTTCAAATAAAAGTGCCTTCTCATTCTCCGGATATACATGAAGATATTCTTCCACTAAATCTAAATTATATGTCCAATGATCACTCCAGTATCCCTCTCCAAAGGAACCAAATGTCTCTCCATCCGCCTCTTGGAGTACCATCTCAATAAACTCCTGTTCACGTTCCTTATCATCCCACTGACATTCCTCTACTGTCATAAAAAGCTTGCCTGGAGTAAACTTACTTTCAAGAAGTTTTAATATCTTTAACTTACTTGCCTCCGGTACGATTCTGAGAACTTTCTCAACCTGGGTTAGTTCTAATGTATAACTTACCTGCTCTACAGATAAAGGATTGTAACCATCAATTTGTATCAAATTATAGAAGGTTTTTATGTTGGTATCTTTTACATAAGGGTGGAAGCGGACATCTTCCCTCCGGTTCTGGTTTACATCACGGAAATTTCCATTTCCCTGAGAATAATATTCAGGTAACATGCGGAAATAATTATAATCCCTTTCAATATCACCATGCTTTCTTGAATATAAATAAAAGATTTTGTTTTCCGCTAATTGAATTGGATATCCCCCACGAAGCACATTATCAAGATAGGTCTGTTTGCAGTATTCATCGAACAATTCATTTCCCGTCTTTGTTTCAATGGCACAACATATCTCTTCTATTAATGCATTGCCTTCTTGCTGTTTTTCAAGATAATAATCCGACTCCAACCACTTTTCATTGTAAATACTAAGAATTGTTTTACTCTCTACCTGTCCGAATAGTTCATAAAGGCAGATTTCTTCCCCTGATTTTATTGTTCTTTTATCTGCAAAGAAACAACAAGGTAAGTTATTCTGTGTTACTTGTTTTTTCTTAACTAACTCCGCCAACGATTCATTCTTTAGGCCTACCGCTGCATCAAGCCCTGTATCATAATCAAATACAACCAAAGGATCAACAATTGCTGCTAGTTCTTCTCCAAATTCGTTGATGGCATGGGCAAAGTTTCCTCCTTCTATTCCTTGTACACTGGCTGTATCCTCCATACTAACACGAACTCTGAAATACGGTGTCTTCGTCTCCACATCCTCCACCTGCATCCAGGCCTTCGTTGTCTGACCCATCTCTTTCAAAGACCCCATATTGACTCCATAAGGAATTAATGCCGGCATACCGTCTAAGACTTCAATAGTACATTCCTTATCCGACTTATTCTTTATGCTTACTTTTCGTACCAGGGCACCTACTTTTTCCCCTGGCAAAGTGTAATATGTTACGCAAGTCTCTATTTGATATAATTCATCATAATGTGTAATCTTTAGATCATTCCTGCCAATTGCCATACTTGTGTTACTGGAATCTGTTTTAAATGGTTCAAAATAACTACCATCTTTCTTAACAAAGGTACGGAAGCCTTGTATCTTAATATTCTGGTAGGCCTGATGTGCTGGAAAGAATTCCATAATCGCCCGATCCTTACAATCCACACCAAAACTGGTAACTGCCTGCCCACGATTTACATAATAACACCAGATTGGAATTCCCTTCTTACCACTAATGCCCGGCAGAAAGCTGGAAAAGGTTGTTTGTCTACCATAATTATCTATTCTATATCTTTTTTCCATGTCTAATTTATTCTGACCTAAATCATTGTGTTCGATCATCTTCTGTCTCCTTTTACATTAACCTTACTCATATAATTCATTATAAAGACAACAGAGTTGGAATAAAGGTAGGTAATTTTTTATTAGGTCTACATTTTTTATTTTTAATTGGATTGCCATAGGACTAGTCGTTAAAAAAGGATGGGCAAAGAGTTTGCAGTACAAACTCTCTCGTCAAGAATGATAAAGAAAAAAAGTACTTGATCTAGTTATTTCATATACCCCCTTGTGCCATACACAAGGAGGCATATATTCGATCAAATACTCTTATTTTAATATACGAATAATATTATGAAAAAGTTTATGCCAATAAAGCTTATTCTATCAAGTGCTATGATTCTATCATTTTTATGGTCTTATCAATTTTTATGTCCCATCACCTTAACATCCCACAGTGAATACCCGTATGGTAAAGCTCTCTCAATCCCCTGGAATTTAATGTACTTGGCATTTCTCTCTGCGATATCTATTGTTTCAATACCCCCACTTCCATTGGTTTGCTTGTATACTCTGGTATAATTGGTACCATCCATGGATACAAGGATATCGTACTGTTTACCATAAGCAGCCTCCCAATTAAGTACTAACTGGTTAATTCCATAGGTTGCACCTAAGTCAATGATAAACCAAGCATCATCAGAGAAATTAGAGGACCATCTGGTAGTTGTACTGTTGTCCGTTAAGTTGCTTTCACTAAATTCGGCCCCTTCCGTTCCCGAAGCGGTTACGAATTTGCCAAGTGCCACATTGGTATTGGTTACAGGTGGGTTCGTATTGCCGCCCTCTGGTGTTCCCTGGGTCACTCCATGAATATACGTGAAAGTCTGTGTATCCAGAGCACCATTTCCGGGGTTGTAGGTAAAGAAATATTCCACAACATCCCCTTGCTTTACCGGATCAACAGGATAGGTAAAGTTGCCGCTTCCACTATTTTTCATGGCTACATTAATCAAACCACCGTTATTAATCTTGTAATGTAAATCTGCAAAGGTTGCACCGTTAACGTAGAATTCTAACTTGTCATGGATTCTTTTCAGGCCCTTTACCTCATCACCAACCACGTATACCGTGGATGTTGTTTTCACCATAACCTGGCAGCTGGCTGTTTTATTTCCATCAGCCGTCTTTACTGTAATTGTGGTTGCACCTATCCCTACAGCAGTAACTTTGCCTGTCTGGTCAACGGTTGCAATACTAGAATCTGCACTGGACCAGATTACCTGCTTGTTATTGGCATTACTTGGTGTAACTGTGTGGTTTAACTGAACCGTCTCACCGATGGCTGAAAGGGAAGCGGTCTGCTTGTCAAGGGTAACTCCTGTTACTGGTACAACGTTTGGTTCAGGCCAGTCAGCATTCTTATATACACGTACGTAATCCACCTGCATACTTGCTGGAAGATCCCCTGGTTTTGGTGCAATCCCGCCATCAAACCAGCCTCCCACCGCAAGATTCATAATGATATAGAATTCCTGGTCAAAAGGTGCATTATTATTGGAAGGCGCACTATTGGAATACCATTGGTCATTGGTTGCTTTAAAGAAGCATACACCATCAACATACCATTTAATGTTATCCTCCTCCCATACAACACTGTAAACATGGTAATCGGAGTCTATTGTCTGCCCCCCAGGTAAGGAGTAGTCGCCGCCAATATAAGTGTTAGCCGGCCACTGACCACCAAAGTGGATTGCACCGCTCACTGCTCCTGTTAAACGTCCTCTGGCTTCCATAACATCTAACTCACCGGAAGCTGCCCAGGTTCCATAGGTATCATCATTAGGCAGCAGCCAAAGGGCTGGCCACATGCCGTCTCCTTTTGGAAGCTTTGCACGGAAGTCGATTCTTCCATACTTGAAGGTAAAGTTATCCTTTGTTGTAATTTTACCAGAAGAGTAAGGTGCTACACGGCTTGGATCCTGTGGAAATGTCTTAGGATCCTCCAGGGCTGTAATCGTTAATTTACCATTACTTACGGAAACATTTCGTCCACTATCCGTATAATGCTCAAGCTCATTATTGCCCCAGCCCCAAGTGCCTGGGTCATCGTTGAGGTAGTACCCGGTGTTATAATTCCAGACACTGGTATCTAATAAAGTACCATTAAACTCATCACCCCATATCATTTTCATACCAACAATATCTGGATTTTCAGGTGTTGATAGTGGGATATTTCCCATATCTGATACATCTGGTCTTGGTGCCTCCGGGTTTCCGATAAAGATGTAGTATACATAGTTTCCACCGATGCTTCCACCCTTCTGTCCATTCAATGGATATCCGATTCTCAATTCCATATCCACTTGAATCGGTTGGAACCACAGTCCATATATGTAATCTACCCAGTAGCCCCATTGATTCTTATCCGATAGATTATTATATCCATTTCCGGAGTAACTGAAGCTGCTTTTACTGTAATCACTTAGTTCAACCCAACTGCCATTTACTTTTATCTCATAGACAAATTTATCAAGTTCTGAACTGATTGGAGCTCCACCATCGATCTTAGGTAAAGGGATCCCAATCCCCCCAGACTCATTCGCGGTATAAGTGGTTCCATCATATGGGATGATCAGATAATTATTTCTAACAGGTTCATTATAAGTAATGGTATAGATTAAGGATGCATGGGAAGTCTTGGATTCCAGTTTTACATTTATAGATTCCGTTACTGTGAACCAGTAACCACCTCCCCCATCCGTAAACTGACCAAAGTTCTTATCATAGATCCAGCCACTGGCTGCGTTGTTATCAATATCGATCCATTCACTGGCTATGATTGGTTTTACATAGACCTTTAAATCATCAGCTACAGCAGCATAAGTGATGGCGGCATCACCATTGAAGATAGGATATGTAAACCCTGTTCCTCCTGTAACACCTGCAGTGATATTAGGCCCCTGAGTAGCAGTCATAGAAGTTATAGTAGTCTTAGGTAAATCAGTAAATACTAAAGTATAATCCAAGGTAACTCCTGTGGATTTGGAAGCCAATTGAAGGTAGGTAGTCTTTGAAACCACGAACCAATACCCATTAAAACCTCCATCGCTCCAATTCCCCCAATTTACATTGTAAGCGAAATCCGTATTATCAATATTTACCCAGCTTCCATTCACCTTTACATTAACGGTTAAATCACTTGCTACATCTGCCCAAGTGGCTGCACCCCCGTTAAATATAGGCATAACAAATCCATAGCTTGCCTGCCCAACACCTGATTTCGATATGACAGGACCATCCGTTGCTGAAAAATAGGACATAGAGGTAATCCCTGTAGCTGCCTGCACCTGCTGACTCTTACTAAGCGGGGTGACCATACTGCAAATGGCTAATATGGTTACCAACATAAGACCACGTACTCTTTTGTATAAGGTTTTTTCCTTCTTTTTAAATCGCTTCATTGTAAACCTCCTTTAAATAGTTTTTGCTTGATGTCAGTAGAAATAGGCTTTATACATGTTAATAAGCTTTTTTCTTGCCCGTGGTGATACTTTTATCTTATTAGAAAATTTATACATTTTAAAGAAATCTTTTTTCATTTAGGTATATATATTTTAGAATTGATGTGATTTTTCATTCATATTTGTATAAAGATAAGATAAACATTTTGACTGAAATCCGAAAGTTTAAGCCCGATTGAAATGGAGATATTCATTAAATCCATTTCAATCGGGCTTTTTAAAGAATTTTACAAGACTTTATTTTATATAGAAGTTTTAGATTGAAAACTCAGGTTATTTCTCTCCAGAGTCGTTATACCTTTTATAACTTCTTTTTGCCACTGAAGCGTTAAAAATCAATGGGTAACCTATGCTAACAATGGAATCTCTTAATAATCCTCTGTAAGCTTTGAGCTAGAATTGCCAACTCCTCACTGGCATTTGCAATGTCATTCATGGATTCCGTCTGCACTTCCATAGAGGAAGAAGTTTCTTCTGATGAAGCAGAATTCTCTTCTGCAATGGCAGAAAGATTTTGTAAAGAATCCAAAATCTGATTCTTCATCTTATCCATTTCTTCTCCGGAAATCCTTAATTGCTCAGCTGTACGGATTACCACTTTCATAGCAGTATCCGTCAGAACGAACTCCTCTTTACTGTTTTTAACACTGATGTTTTGTTCTTCCACAATGGAAGCTACTCTTTCCACTGAATTTACAGCATTCATAGAATTGTTGTGCAATTCTAAAACAATATCTTCAATTACTTTTGCTGAATTCGCAGACTGTTCTGCTAATTTTCTAATTTCCTCTGCTACCACTGCAAAACCTTTGCCTGCTTCTCCTGCTCTTGCAGCCTCTATAGCGGCATTTAATGCCAGCAAATTTGTTTCTTCTGCAATGGAATCAATAACATTGCTGGCTTCACCAATTCTAAGAGAACTTTCATTGGTTAATTGTATCACCTTGTATATTTCTTTTGTTTCATTACTGCATTCTTCTGTTATCTGCAGCAATTTATCAATTTCACTAATTCCTTGATTTACTGCAATTGAAACCTTTCCCGCTTCTTCATTTAATGCAATGGCTTTCTCATAATTACTGCTGATTACATCTCCTAACAAAATTGCTTTGGCAGAACCATCTTCCGTATTCTGCGCCTGCCAGGAGGCTCCATTGGCGATTTCTTCCACCGTTTTTGTTACTTCATCTATCGCTGCAACTGCATTTTGTGATGTTGCTGTTAACTCTTCCGATGAAGCTGACACTTGTTCAGATACATTACTAACTTCCAATATTATTTTTCTGAAATTATTTGTTATACTTTCTACCGCATTTGCAAATGTTCCTATTTCATCTTTCTTCTTAAGATATTTTTTAGGAACATCTATCGTTATATCTAATTGAGAGATTACTTTTAAATGCTCTACTACTTTCACAATAGGTGTGACAAAAGATTTACCGATTAAATAAGTAAATAGGATACTTACTATTAAAGTAATAATAATGATAATTCCATTGGTACGTACCAAACCGGGAATGCTTTTTAAAACTTCATTCTGATTGGCAGTAAGCACCATAATCCAATCTGTATTTGGTACAGAAGCATATCCAAAATACACTTTTTCACCATCTAAAGTATATTCACTGGTGCCTGTCTTCTCCCGGATAATCTGTTCCATAGCAAGTGCTTCTAATTGTTTACTTTCATCTTCCTTTGCTAAATGAATAGCATTATATTGACTAAGAACCTTATTCCGGTCGGGATGGGCAATGATGGTTCCCTCGGTATTTAGCAGATAGGAGCTTCCCATTTCACCATATCCGATATCATCGGTAATATCGCTTAAAGTATTGCCGTCTCTTCTGCCTAACAAAGCACCTACCACATTCCCCTCATATTCAATGGGGGTAGCAAATATTAAAATTACTGTATTGGATTTAAAGTCAACAGAAAAGCTTAACACTTTTTCTTCCCCTTCTAATACTTTTCTTAGAGGGTCTGACTCTTGTATTTGGGTTGTAGTTCCACTTGAATATTTAACTTTCCCATCGGGCTCCATAACTCCTAAGTCATGAAACTCCGTTGCTTTTAATTGATCACTTAAGATAGTCTTTTGTTTCTTCCAGTCCATATCCTGTATATCATTAAGAGAAGCTAAGGTTTCTAATACCTGTGTTTCTTTTTCCATTCTGCTATAGGTAGTATTGGCAGCTTCCTTTGCTAAAGCAACCAGGGATTCTTTTGACTCTCCTGTTACCGTATTGACAGCCACAAGTATGCTTATAATTCCGATGGCAGAGGAAGATATTAATATTAGAACGGAAAACCAAATTATTAATTTTGTTTTAATTGATTTCATTTGCATAATCACCTTCACAGTATATGTAATACATAATAACCTCGATTCCGGCGCTATTGCGTCTTATCATGCTGTAATGTAAAGCACTTTAGAGGCTGTTACATACTTCAACATGTAGCAGCCTCCTATTTGCTTATTTTTTTTATATACTAATTATTCTTTTTCATATCCAGGAAATACTGGTAAGCTTCTTTATCCGTAGCATTTTTATGTACAATCATTCCAACTGCACCGGCCATAGCCGCTGGATCAAGACTTTGGAATATGTTGCGTCCCATATCAATACCGGCAGCACCTTCAGAAATTGCACGATAGCACATAGTTAACGCTTCCTCTTCCGGTAATTTCTTACCTCCTGCAACTACAATAGGAACCGGACAAGCCGCCGTAATTTCTTCAAAATCTTCGCAATAATAGGTTTTAACAATATGTGCACCTAATTCAGGAAGGATACGGGTTGCCAACTTAAAGAAACGGCTGGTACGTTCCATTTGTTTTCCAACTGCAACAACACCCATAGTTGGAATACCATATTGAATACCTGCATCTACTGTTTTACATAGATTATCTAAACTTTCCTTTTCGCCATCTGCACCAACAAAGGTTTGAACAGCCATACAAGCTGCGTTCATACGAACAGCATCTTCAATGCTTACACCAATTACTTCATGACTTAAATCATCTTTTAATATAGAGGAACCGCAGCTTACACGTAAAGCTACTGCCTTTCCGGTACTAGGTGAGATACAGGTACGAAGCGCTCCACGGGTAGCCATTAATACATCTATATGATCAAGAACCGGTGGAATCACCAAATCCAATCTTTCAAGTCCTGCAGTGGATCCCATAAAGTATCCATGATCAAACGCAAGCATAACAGTACGTCCGCTTTCCGGATTGAAGATACTGGATAAACGGGTTTTCATACCCCAATCTACATCTGCCATCCCTTTTACATGAAATCCTCCTTGCTTAGCAAAAGGTTTATTAACATGATAGTCCTTTGCAACCTTTAATCCATCTACATCTGCCATAATATTTTCCTCCTTTAATATAGTTACAAAAAGAATGTATCTTAATGTCTTCATTGTTTTCAATTTCGGTATAACGTTTCATTTAGCCTTTTCTTCTTCACATTTTCATATTGCCTTATAGAACTGTTTACTTTGAGATATTCTAAATATCATTTATTAATTCTTTCTGCTTACTTTAAATTAAATCATTACTAACTTGATGAAACCTTGTGAAAGTATTTCCAATGCCTTAAGCTTAGCCTGTATCCTGTTTCATAAAGCAGGAAGTTTCCAGTACAGCAAAGCGGATTGGAAATACCTTTCACAAAATAGTTACATTAAAATACTTTTATAATAATTAAAATAATACCTTCACTTTTAATTAGAAATCATAATTATCCATGTTATTAATATCAAATACGGTTCTTTCAGGCAGTAACACAACACCGGAATCATCTGCTGCATATGCATCCGGATCTAATACCGTATTAGGCATAACTTCTACTGTACCGATTTCAGGAATATCAATCTTATCCCCAACTTTAAATGTATTACCTGCTGCTAACCAATAAGCAAGATATGTTCCCATAGCACCTTGAATCTGGCAATCCCATAACCCCCATCTTTCAAGAATACCTGCGCGGCAATAGTCTTTCATGGAGTTTGGAGCTGCAAAGCCTGTAATAACAACGTCTTTAGAAGTTAATCCAAGGTTTTGTGCTGCCTGTGCCTGACCTGGTAAAGCGGTTGAGTCATTACAAATGATAGCTGTAATATCCGGATGTGCTGTTAATATGGATTCACCAACAGAAATCGCTTTTTCAGCATCTTGTTCGCTGTAATAATTGTTCGGTGCCACATTGGTCCAGTTAGGATATTTTTCTTTAATATAAGCTTCGCCTGCTACCTGCCATGAATTCTGGTCAGCAACGGTAGCCTGTGAATAATGCCAGGCATATGTAATTCCTTCTGCATTCGGATCTTCCATTCCTTCAGCTGCCATATCAACTAACATCTGTCCTAATTGTTCCGGAGTTCCCTGAGAAACCATTAAAGAACGTGCATCACCGCTAACGTCTGAATCCCAGGTAACAACTGCAAGTCCTGCCTCTTTTGCTTTCTTCATAGCTGCATCCAATCCTGTTGCATCAACGGAGGATACACATACACCATTTGATCCCTGAGAAATTGCGTTGTTAATAATCGCTACCTGATTCGCTACGGAAGCTTCTGGATTACCGTCATATTTAACAGAATATCCACCCACTTTTTTCGCATATTCCTGTGCACCAACATTTGCAGATTCAAAGAATGCATTTCCTGATAATTTTGGAACAAATGTAACTGAAATATCACCTGATTTTGTTTCTTCGCCTGCACTTGATTTTGTGTCTGCCTTTGTTTCCTGTGAACTTGTTTCCTTTCCGGCATCCGGTCCTTTTTTACCACATGCACTTAATAAAGTTGCAGCCATAGCCGCACAGATTAAAACACTTATTAATCTTTTTTTCATCCCTTTTCCTCCTCAAATAACATGATATAGTTTTTATTATTATAAAAATATAATAATCATTTTAAATGGCATTCCATTATGCCCTTTTTAGTAATTTACCTACTTTTCTCATTAGGCCATGATTACAGGAAATAGTCCGGGCAGCAACTGCCACTACTAACAGTAAGCCAATGGGGATGTCCAAATATTGTGTAGGTAATCCTGCCATAACTAAACCAAATCTCATAATACCAATTACGATAGCCGCTAAGGCGGTTCCTATAACTCCTCCTTTTCCTCCTAAATTAGAGGTTCCGCCAAGAACAACAGCTGTTATAATTGGAAGAGTTAATTCTTTACCTAAATCAGCCCTTGCTGATCCAAGATAACTTGTTAATACTATACCTGCTGCTGATGCACTCATACCTGATAAAATATAGGTACTCATAATAATCAGCTTTGTTTTAATACCGGAATATATGGCTGCATTTCTATTAATTCCGCATAAGAATACATATCTGCCATACTTTGTTTTATGTAAAAGAATGTAACTAAATACAATTAATACGATAAAGATAATAACCTGATTGGGTATTCCAAGTACATTTCCGGAAGCTAATTTAATAAAAGAACTTGGAAATCCGCTTATTCCTTCAAAAGCGCTTGAAGAAGATAAGTTTACTACTGCCAATGCCAATCCTGAGTACAAAAACTGCCCGCCCAATGTAACAACCATGGCCTGCACCCCGGTAAAAGCTACGAAAAATCCGCTTATTGCTCCGCAAAGTCCTCCTAACAGGATTGCAACAAATACTGCTGCCCATATATTTAATCCGGCATCCTGCCACAATACCCCAAGGGTAATAGAGGTTAATCCAACAATAGAGCCGGCTTGAATATCCATTCCCCCTGTAATCAGTACAAAGGTAACAAATAAAGATATAACGCATATGGATATAAAGTCGTTAATACTTCCAAGTAAAACTTTTGCCTGCAAAAACTTTGGATTCAGCAAACCAAATATTATTATTTCCGTGAGCAGTATTAAAACCAGAGCACTCTCCCAACGGAACAATTTATTCTTCCATACTTTTTTATTCATTGCTTCCACCTCCCACTTCTTCTAAAGTTCTTGCTGATAGTCGTTTCCTTCGGGCCTTTTCAGCTAAGCGTCTCTGAATTAAGGAGTCTGCAACCACAATAACAATAAGTAATATGCCTGTAATTGTGTTATCATAGTCTGATGAAAATTGTAAAAATACTAATACACGGCTGATAGAGGACATAATAACAGAACCTATTGCTGCACCGATTACCGTTCCCACTCCTCCGGTTAAACTAATACCGCCTAACACACATGCCGCAATTGCTTTCATTTCATACCCGTTTCCCGCTGTAGGTGTTACAAAACCAACACGGCTCACATACATAAGACCCGCCAAAGCGGCAAATATTCCACTTGCTATGTAAGCAGCTACTTTGGTTCCCTCAACGGGAATTCCAATTAAAGTTGCACCTGACATATTATCTCCAACTGCTGCGAAATATTTTCCTCTTTTGGTCTTAGAAAGTATCAAATGTACAACAGCGGTTAAAACTACGGTTCCTAATAGAAAATAAGTTAACGTTCCCATAAAGTTGGCCTGGGATAATGATTTAAAAGCAAAAGGAACATTTTCCACCCATTTTCCATCGGTATATACATATATAGACCCTCTGACTACACCATTTACACCCAAAGTCATTATAATAGAAGGAACTTTAAACACCGTAACTCCTATTCCATTTATGACACCTATTACTACTCCCACTGCTATTGCTGCAGCAATTGCCACACCCCATGATCTTCCATCTCTTAAGAAAGTAGCGGATACGGCAGCTGATAATCCTAACGTTGCACCAATGGAAACATCAATTTCACCGCTAAGTATTACAAATGCAATCCCAACCGCCATAAGAATGTAAACAACACTGCCGTTAAAAGTTAAGAAAAGATTCTTCATCTGTAAAAATGCCGGATTCATTGCTCCTACTATTAAAAACATTGCAACTAGAAATGCGAGTGAGGAAATCTCTCTGGCTTTAAAAATCCTATTCACCAATTTCATAATCTTCACCCTCCTCGTATACTCCAAATGAAGCAGCTGTCAGATTATCCAATGTAATCTTTTTCTTGTTAAATCTATAATTAATTCTTCCCTGATACATAGTAACCACCCGGTCACTTAGTTCGACTATTTCTTCAAAATCAGAGGAAATCAATAAAACTGCTACTCCCTGTTTCTTTAATTGATTAATAATTGCATATACATCACATCTTGCGCCAGCATCAATACCTCTTGTAGGTTCATCCAGTATTACAATCTTTGGAGATGTGGAAAGTACCCTTGCTATAACTGCTTTTTGCTGGTTACCGCCGGATAGAGAACCCATAATTTGATCCTGACCGGTTACTTTAATTCTAAAATCTTTGATATATTGATCTGCCAATTTCTTTTCCCCATGTGTATTAAGGAAGAACTTGCTGCTGTTTCTAAGATAGGCAGATGATATATTAATTCCCACTTCTCCGGTTTTAAATATTCCATTCAGATATCTGTCCTCCGGAACATAATTTAATCCTTTATCCAGCACTCGCCTTGTAGAAAGACTTGTTATATCTTCCCCATCTAGAAGTACCTTTCCCGATTTTACTTCGTCCATTCCAAAGACGGTGGTGGCAAATTCGGTTCTGCCTGCACCTACTACGCCGGCTACTCCTAGAATTTCACCGGGGTATACTTCTAAGTCTATATTCCTGAATCCATATCCACTTAGACCTTTTACCTCTAATACCGGTTTTAGTTTTGCATATTCTATCTCATCTTCTGATTTTTCCGTATTTTTGATTTTAGCCTCAGAAGGGAGTAAGCCTTTTATTAAATCCTCTTTGGTAAAGTTAATAACCGGACCCTTTAGGGTAATCATTCCATCTCGCATAATAGCAACATGAGTGGCTATTTCAAAAACTTCCGTAAGCCGGTGGGTTATGTAAAAGATACATATTCCCTTTTTCTTTAAATCTTCTATAAGATGGAATAAAGATTTTATTTCATTAAAGGTTAAAGATGAGGTAGGTTCATCTAAGATAAGGATATTTGCATTTCTTAACAATCCTCTTACTATTTCAACCAACTGCTGTTCTGCAATGGATAATGTGTTGGCTTTTCTGTCCAGCCTGATTTCCCAGCCAAGCTGATTCATAATATCTACAATTTTTTTATGTAATTCTTTCTTTTTATCAGTAAAGCCTATGGCAATATTTTCTTCTACTGACATATTTGGAAATAACATCGGTTCCTGAGGTACTAGATAAATGCCATGAGCTAAAGCAACAGAGGGCTTTGACATATTTACTTTTTCACCATCCAAGTAAATAGTACCTGCATCCGGTTGATAAATTCCCATAATAATCTTCATCAACGTGCTTTTTCCTGCTCCATTTCCACCAATTAAGGCTATTACTTCTCCTGAATGAACATCTAAATCAATTCCTTTTAATACGGAATTGGAAGAAAAGCATTTACAAATACCCCGAATTGATATCATCGCATTGCTAATAGGTGGTTCCCCAATTGTTCCCATTTTGCCTCCTCCTATCTACTTGCTAAACAATTTATACACTTTTATCGTTACATTTGTTTTGATGTGTATATTTTGTTTACTATTACGTCTCAATAATAATCCATTTTAAATCCATTGTCAATATATAATATTACATTTTTGATTAATAATTTTGAAATTTCATTGCAGTTTATTGTGATTATTAATAAATATCCAACTTTCTTCTTATTATATGTTATACATAATAAATAACATATTTTCCAGGCATATGAACTTATATTGTAATTTTGTTTCTTTTAACTCTTAAGTTTATTATTGACTTTTTATTTGGATACTGCTATACTATATCCATAAGTTATCAAATGTTTCATATCAAAACTTTTGTTAACAACAATTTGTTTCTATTTGTTTTTATCACCAACTAAGCAGCGGGAGAATCTATATGGATAAAATGGAAAAAGAATTCGAAGAAATATTAATGGCCAAGGTCGCTTGGTATTATTACATGGAAGATATGACCCAGCAAAATATTGCAGAACATCTGGGCATGTCACGTATGAGGGTTATTAAGCTCTTAGAAAAAGCTAGAAAAACCGGTATTGTTCAATTTCAGATACGTTCCAATCAAAATAAGAAACTAGATTTAGAACGGGAATTAGTACAGAAATTTAATTTAAAAGATACATATATTGTACCTACAAATCCAAATAAAGAAGAAATCAATGAAACCATAGCAAAAGGTGCTGCTATGTATATAGGTAATCGAATAACTGATAACAGTTTTATTAACTTCGGTTATGGCGATACCCCGTCAAGAACTTTAAATCATTTAGCCTCCAATGTAGATTGCGCTGTATCCTATGTTTCCTTAACAGGAGGAGTTCACTACTATTTACCAAATGCACAATCTAGTATATTCAGTGCCAAACTATATTTAATGCCCTCCCCTTTGATTGCATCCTCCCAGGAAATGGCTGAAGCCATCAAGAACGAAGCTTCCATACAGGAAATTTCAAACATGACCAAACTGGCAAGTATGACAATCGTAGGTATTGGCGCAATGAATGATAATGCTACAATTATTAAATCCGGCATCCTAAGTCCAAATGATTTTCTTTTATTGGGCATGAAGGGCGCTGTAGGTGACATACTTTCTCATTTCATAGATAAAGATGGAAACCTGATAGAAAATGAATACGAATCCCGGCTGATCAGTACTTCCTTACCTACTATAAGGGAACTTGATAATGTAATTGGTGTTGCGGCTGGGGAAAATAAAATAACCGCAATCCGAGCCGCTTTAAAGGGCGGGTATATCGATGTACTTATTACAGATGAAGATACTGCCCGTAACTTAGTAGAACAAAATTAACATCTTGGGGAAAACAAATTAGAGTATGATTCATGAAATGAATTAAAATCTGATAAATATAATGTTAATCATGTTAGGAGGTATATTTAATGGGTGGTAGCAAATATTTAATGGCCATTGATGCCGGTACAGGAAGTGTCAGGGCTGTAATATTTGATACAGATGGTAATCAAATAGCTGTATCCGCAAGAGAATGGGAACACAAAGAGGATTCCCGTTTTCCTGGTTCTATGGATTTTGATTGGGTTTACAATTGGAAGCTGGCTTCTTCCTGTATTAAAGAGGTAATTGCACAATGTGCCATTCATCCAAAGGACATTGCAGCCATTTCCACTACTTGTATGAGAGAAGGTATTGTTTTATATGACAAGGAGGGAAATGAAATATGGGCATGCGCCAATGTGGATGCCCGTTCTAATGATGAAGTGATTGAATTAATCAACAAATCCTCTACTTTAGAACAGGAAATCTATAAAGTATCCGGCCAGACATTTGCACTTGGTGCTCTTCCCCGTATCCTTTGGGTCAAGAATAAAATGCCTGAGATTTATGAAAGAACTGCTGTGGTAACCATGTTCAATGATTGGCTGATATATAAACTGACAGGAGTTTTATCAACAGAACCCAGTAATGGCTGCACAACTGGTATTTTTGATTTGAAAAGCAGAATGTGGGATACTTCCATTGCAGAAAAATGTGGTTTGCGAACAGATATTTTCCCTAAGGTTTACGAAAGCAGCTCCATTGTAGCTTATGTAACTAAAGAGGCTGCTGCTGAAACCGGATTAACGGAAGGGATTCCTGTAGTTGCCGGCGGCGGAGATGCACAACTTGGCAGTATTGGAGTGGGTGTTGTGGCACCAAACCAGGCTGCTGTTTTCGGCGGAAGCTTCTGGCAATACGAATTTAACACTAATAATGTAAAAACCGATGACAAATGCCGTGTACGTGTTAATTGCCATGCCATACCGAAGCTTTGGCAATATGAAGCCTTAGCCTTTTATCCGGGGTTGATTATGCGTTGGTACCGTGATGGCTTCTGTCAGCTGGAAAAACAAAAATCAGAAGAAACAGGAAAAGATACTTATGAATTTATGAATGAAGAAGCAGAAAAGATTCCTGCCGGTTCTTATGGTATGTTATGTACATTCTCAGATGTTATGAATTACATATGCTGGAAGCATGCAGCACCTGCTTTCACAAACTTTCAAATTAATCCCGAAAAGTTTAACCGCTATACTTTTTACCGTGCAATTATGGAAAATGCCGCAATGGTAACAAAAGGCAACATGGATTTAGTATCTCAGCTTACCGGTATAAAGCCATCTGAAATCATCTTTGCCTCTGGTGCTTCCAAAAGTTCCTTATGGTGCCAGATAGTGGCTGATGTTTTAGGACTGCCGGTTCATGTTCCAAAAGTAAAAGAAGCAACTGCCCTTGGAGCTGCTATATTAGCAGGTATCGGTGTTGGAATTTATGAAGATGTGGAATCCGCGGCTAAGAAAATCGTTAAGATTGAAAATACATATTATCCAAATCAGGAAAATCACACAATTTACAACAATTTATATACAAACTGGAGAGAAATATATTCAGCGCAGTTATCTCTTAGTGATAAAAAGCTAACGAAGCATATGTGGAATGCTCCCGGAGTATAACATAGCAAAATTATAGTTCAGATTACTGATTAAAAATAACTTTCAGGAATTCTAGTTGTAGGTAACTAATTGAAGGAGGAGAATAAATGTTTATTATTGATGAAAAAGATAGGGAATATCGCTTTGGTGACAGCGGGCCAAAATATTTGATGAAAGGGCCCCGTTCGAATTTTGCAGTTGTGCAATTCCAAGCCGGTCAGGACTTTAAAGCACATTATCACAATGTGATGGAGGAAAACTTCTTTATATTAGAAGGAGAAGTTGATATCTTCGTTGATGGTATAAAGCATACGGTAAAAAAAGGACAATTAATTCATATCGAGCCCAATGAGGTTCATTATGTAGTTAATAATTCCAATTCTGTTGTTAAAATGATATCTACTCTTGCACCCTATATGGATGCAGATAAAGTAGAAGTTGATTGACCTTCCATAAAAAACCTTATTAAAAGGGCCTGCGGCCTATTAAATTATTCTCTTCACATATAATAATTTAATAGGCCGCAGGCCCTTTTACTCTCACTGAAACTATGTACCAAATATCGGTATCTTAATTAATTCTTTTCCTTAATGGTTCCGTCTTTATATGCTTTTAATAATTCTTCCAGACTTTCAATCTTTTCTGCAATCTTCTTTCCCACATCAGTTTTTGCCACCGTAACCCTCTCATTCATTATCTCTACAGACATGATCTTAGGAGTGTTGTCTCGAACAATTCCATTTTGATCATTTTGAAAAGGTTTATGTTCTGCTAAACTCAGCTGTTTCGAATTATATATTAAAGTATATCCTGCAATTCCTGTTTTAGGCTGATAAGCTTTGGATATTCCACCGTCAATAAAGAATAATTTTCCATTTGCTTTTACAGGCTTTTCACCTTTTATGATTTTAACCGGTACATGACCATTAATAATATGCCCTGATTTGGAATCCATTCCAAATTCTTCTAATATCATATTGCATACATCTTCATCCAAACTAACCCTGTAATAGGGATCTAAATTTTCTTCCGAAGGCTCTTTTTCTCCAATGAAATAATTTTCAAAAGCTGCCATTTTACTTTTTCCAAACAAAGGTGATTTCGGCCCACACCACAGATACCACATAAAGTCAGTTGCTTCTTCCTTATCCGGTGCATTTCTAGGCAGATTATAAGCATTGTAAGCTAACTGGGTTATATGGTCTAAATACTCTTTTCCTTTATAGAATTTATCACCAATTTTAACCCGTGCAAATGTTCCATTGTTTTGCATGGGTATGCAGCCGTGATAAAGGAGGTTATTATTAATACACTTATAAATACCTCCGTTGGAATAGAGGAACTTAATATGTTTCTCTAACAATCTGCTGCGGGAAAAAGAAGCGGCAAGGGTATGAATTAAAACTCCCTCTTCATCTGTTAAGCTTAAAGGGTCTTCAGGAGATATAGTAGGAAAGTTCTTATCTATTAATTCATAGGTAATGCCATTTATATCAATCGTTCCTTTTTCGTAATTAATTCTTTCCAGTATATTTCTATCGTCCATTCCGTATTCCGGATGCTTCTTTATCAATCGGCCTTCCAATTTAAATTGGATAATTGTTATGGCTTTATGCATTTTTGCCGCCAGTTGAACATCTACATAATCATATTTATTTTCGTCCAGAATATGAGGTAAGAATCTTTCACAGGGATCCTCTTTGTAGGTTTCCAATGCAAAAATAGAAAGTGCTCGTAAATTAATGCCATAGCCATCTTCTAATAAATCAAAGGTATTGTAGCTGACTCCCATCCGAATTACATTAGCCATACAGGCTAAATTCCCTGATGCCGCTCCCATCCAGGATATATCATGATTTCCCCATTCAATATCCACATCATGAAAGTTGATTAATTCATTCATAATAATGTCAGGTCTTGGACCTCTGTCGTATACATCCCCTATAATATGTAAGCTGTCGATACTAAGGTGCTGTATCAGAACACATATTTTACATATGAACTTTTCAGCCATGCCGGCATCAATAATAGAATGTATGATTTTACTGTAATAGCTTTTTTTATTAATGTCCAGATGGTCACCGTGTAATAATTCATCAATGATATAGGCAAAATCCGCCGGCATCTTTTTTCTTACTTTTGACCTGGTATATTTTCTGGATACCTCCTTACAGACTTGTACCAGGCGGTACATGGTAACTTTACACCAGTCTTCAAAATTATCAATTTGGCACTTGATATTCTCAAGTTCTTCCTCAGGATAGTAAATTAATGTAGCTAGTTGGCTGCATTCTTCATCAGATATGGAATTCTCAAATATGTTATCAATCTTTGCTCTTATCATACCGGAGGCACTTTTAAGCAAATGTAAAAAAGGTTCGTATTCTCCGTGAAGGTCACTAAAGAAATATTCTGTCCCCTTTGGCAAGCACTGAATTGCCTTTAGGTTGATTATCTCACTGGCCGCTGAGCCAATGGTGGGATACTCAACGGACAGCAGCTCCAGATATTTTTGATCAAACATACAATACTCCCATCTTTACGCCTTGCGTATTTAATAACATTTTCGCTTTTTTACTTTCATTTCGTCAGCTTTTATGTAAATTTATTACTATCTTTGTTCTTACTACCCAAGGAAGTTTTCATGTAAAGAGATAATCTCTCCCTGCTTTTTATATATACTTTTCTCAGGTACAAAGCCTCTTACCATGGATAAAGGATATACATGCGCACCTTTTCCTACTACGGTACCCGGATTCAACACACTATTACAGCCTACTTCTACATTGTCTCCAAGCATAGCTCCCATTTTCTTTAACCCTGTTTTTAACTTTTCGCCTTTATAATTTATAGTTACCAATGTTTTATCCGATTTAACATTAGATGTAATGGAGCCCGCCCCCATATGTGCTTTGTATCCTAAGATGGAATCTCCAACATAATTATAATGGGGTACCTGTACTTTATTAAATAGAATTACATTCTTTAGTTCTGTGGAATTGCCTACAACCGCTCCTTCACCTACAATGGCATTACCTCGTATAAATGCACAATGACGTACCTCTGCATCTTTTCCGATAATGGCAGGTCCGTTAATATAAGCAGTTGGCGCTACCTTGGCTGTTTTTGCAATCCATATATTCTCCCCAGCTTTATCATATTCTTCCTCAGAGAGCTGATTGCCAAGAGCTATTATAAATTCTCCGATCTTTGATAATACCTCCCAGGGATAAGTAACTCCATTAAATATATCTCTTGCTATTGTTTGGGTGGTATCATACATATTACTAATTTGCATATCTTTATACATAGTTTTTCCTTCCTGCACTGATTATAATTATATAATATTCATAAGTTTTTATGCTGTCAACAAAATATAAGGCGGTACTTGAATGAATTTTTCCGCTACAAACCCCTCAAATGCAGAAGATGCAACTTTACATATCTTATGTTTCAATAAGTCATTTACATATTATTTTTATTTATAATTCTTCGCTGTTTCATTAAAGTATTGTAATAATACTCTTTGATTATTTAATCCTTTCACTCCATTCGTCATTCGACTTACGAAGCCTTCCAGTTTCTCCATGTATTCTTCTTTGGTGATGCTGCCTTCCGAAACATAAGTAAGGCCCTTTTCCCAGCTTGCTGTTAATTCTGCATTCAACAAAGACTTAATAGAGCAGTTCACCACATCATAAATCATTTCCCCTAACTGGGCAGGCGTTACTATCTGGGTCTTCTTATTCAGATTCAAATAATCAATCTTAATTAATTTATTCAGGATCTCAGCACGTGTTGCACTGGTGCCAATGCCGCTTCCCTTAATTTGTGCACGTAATTCTTCATCTTCAATAAGCTGACCTGCATTCTCCATAGCCAGTATTAAAGAACCTGAATTATAACGTTTTGGCGGAGCAGTTTCCCCTTCCTTTATAGTCATGGCTTTAAGAGGTAATAACATACCTTTTTTCAGTCCTTTCATCACTTCAAAGAAACCGGTGTCAAAACTTTCTTCCTCTTCTTCTCCCTGATTATCTTTATTATCTGTATTCTCCTTAGAGGTCTTTTGATTGGCATCAGTAGAAGGGTTCTTTTTAAAGGAATGATTTATCACTTTCAAGTATCCTTCGTCCACCAATACTTTAAAGGAGGAGAAAAAGCATTCACTTTTTATTTTTGTAGTTAAACTAATCTTTTGATAAACTGCCGGGGGATAGAATATACTTAAAAATCTGCGTACGATAGTTTCATAAACTTTACCACTTGTTGCTGATAAAGTATTTAAATTATTAAGTCCCTGTCCGGTAGGTATAATAGCATAATGGTCTGTTATTTGCTTATCATTTACATATCTGGTCTTTGCAATGTTTTTATAGCTGCCTTTTTCAAGAATCTCAGCAGCATATTCTTTCCCATGAATATATCCCCGCAATCCTCCGATATTTTTATGTATTTCCTTACTTACTGCGGTGGATAATACCCTTGCGTCTGTTCTTGGGTAAGTTACCAGCTTCTTTTCGTAAAGCTCCTGAGTAATTTTTAAGGTTTCATCCGGACTGATCTTAAATAATTTAGAACATTCATTTTGAAGTTCGGCAAGGTTATAAAGCAAAGGAGGATTCTTATTCTCCTTCTTCTTTTCTATGCTGACAATTTCTGCTTGAAGCAGTTCTTCTTCTGGAATTGTGTCTGTTAAACTGGTTTTTCCATTTTCATTTTGCTCTATTAGATTCGGTTCCCTATCAATCAGCTGCCTGATTAATTCTTCTGCATCCTTACGCTCTTTGAACCCATTTTCCTTGTATAATAAAGGTGAATTAAAGTATTTTGATCCTTCTATAGCTCTGAATTCACCATCAAAAGTTCTTCCGGAGGCATCTAAAGTACTTAGAACCCTATAAAAAGGTGTTTTAACAAATGCCCGTATTTCCCGTTCTCTTCTAACTACCATCCCCAGAACACACGTCATAACCCGGCCTACAGAGACAGCAGAGCGTTTACCGTTTCCTAAATAATTATTAATGTTATAACCGTATTTTAAAGTCAGTATACGGGAGAAATTAATTCCCATCAGGTAATCTTCTTTTGCCCGTAAATAAGCAGCATCGGATAAATTATCATAAGCATCTAAAGGCTTTGCTTCTCTGATTCCTCTTAGAATCTCTTCCTCTGTTTGAGAGTCAATCCATACACGCCTTTTATCTTTATCCGCAGGTACCCCTGCCATCTGATCCACCAATCGATAGATATATTCTCCTTCTCTTCCTGAGTCAGTGCACACATAAATACGGTCTATATCAGTACGGTTTAATAAGGTTTTCACTACATTAAATTGTTTGCTTACATTGGGAATCACTTCGTAGCGAAAGGTTTTTGGCAGAAAAGGCAGGGTTTCCACTGTCCACTTTTTTAAAGCAGGATCATAACTTTCCGGATAGCTCATAGTTACAAGATGGCCTACACACCAGGTTACAATAGAGGTGTCTGATTCCATATATCCATTCTGCTTCTTAAAGTTATCCTTAAGTGCCTTGGCAAATTCCTGTGCTACACTGGGTTTTTCCGAGATGTATAAACTTTTAGACATGTATCTTATCCAACTTTCTCTTAACTTTCATTTTAAATCTCTAATAATTTACTCTCTCTATCATAGCATAATTGTTAAGTTTTTAAAAGTGCAAACAATTTTGCCCATTTGCCCATTTGCTCATTTGTAAAATATTTGCCCATTTATAAAAATAGTGATATGTATTTGTGAACAATGGGAGATTAAAAGACAGTACGTGATTATAAGTTATATTTTACTGTACTTTTTCCGCTAAATTGTATATAATTATTGTAAATATAATACGATAAGGAGTTCAGTATGAGTGAATTCGAATTATTTAGCGACTCATCTTGCGATGTACCCCAAGAAATAATTAATGAACAAAAGATTACCTTAATTCCCTTTTATGTCACCTTTGATCAGGAAAATTATTTTAAAGAAAATACAGAAATAAGTAATGAAAAATTTTATAATATATTAACCTCACAGAATGTGTTTCCAAAAACTTCATTGCCATCCGTTCATGATTATATCAATCATTTTGAACCGGTCATTCAAAGAGGTCATGATGTACTGTGCCTTTGTCTGACTCAAAAATTCAGCGGTTCTTATCAATCTGCTGTAAATGCAAAGTCAATTTTAGAAGAAAAATATCCGGAAGCCAAAATTCATATACTGGACTCCATTCAGGCGACTGCCGGTCAGGGAATTGTATTACTTCAACTAGCATATATGCAAAATGCCGGTTACTCCATTGAGGATACCGTAAAGCGTTTTCATGAAATAAAAGATACTTCAAGAATTATGTTTACTGTTGATACCTTAGAATATCTGGCCAAAGGCGGGCGGATAGGCAAAGTAGCTTCTCTTGCCGGGACCCTGTTAAACATAAAACCAATGATTCAGTTACATGACGGCGAATTAATACCATACTCCAATATAAGAGGACGTAAAAAAGCACTTCAAAAAATATTGTTCATGACAGAAGAGTATTTTAAAGAGACAGGCGAAACATATGAGGATTATGATTTTTGCCTTGCCAATGCCACAACAGTAGAAGATACCCGTTATGTACAAGAGCTATTGGAAGAATTAATTGGCCGCAAAGTTACGTACCCTGTCTTTCAAATTGGGGTGACCATTGGAACAAATACCGGTCCTGGTGCTGTAGGAGTATGTTTTGTTAAAAAATATAATGCCTAAAAAATATTAGGAGGAGTGTTCATGTTACCGAAGAAACAAAACTATGAGAACTTAGCTGACAGTCTTATAGAAAAATTTAATCTGCGTGGTATAGAAGGTTACTTTTGTGAAAACAAAGAAGAAGCACTTACGATGGCAAAACGATTTTTAACGCCTGGCTGTTCTGTTTCCTGGGGAGGTTCTGAAACCTTACGAGAAATAGGACTTCTGCAGGAGTTAGAAGCTTCTGATTACATACTATACGATAGGTCTTCTGCAAAAACTCAAGAAGAAAGAGATGCTATGTATGGCAAAATAGTAACTTGTGATTACTTCTTTATGAGTTCTAATGCCATTACTTTAGATGGCCAGCTGATTAATATTGATGGTACCGGTAACCGGGTTGCCTGCCTTATTACAGGACCTCAAAATGTAATCCTAGTTGCAGGTATGAATAAAATAGTAACTGATGTAAACACTGGTATTGAACGTGTTAGAAACATGGCAACTCCGCCAAATGCTATACGATTGAATAAACATACACCATGTGCAGAACTGGGTCGATGTGCCAACTGCCTGACGGAAGACTGTCTGTGTTGCCAGATTGTAATTACAAGAAAATCCCGAATTCCGGGAAGAATCAAAGTAATTCTGGTTGGTGAAGAACTTGGATATTAATAAATAATTTGCTCAAGGAGGATTCTTATGTGTAAGATGTGTAAGGGAAAAAACAACGCTCTTGTAGAAAAATCAGGTTCATCTCTTAATATTGATGTAACCAAAATTGTAAAATATGTTTGCATTGCAGGTGTGATGATTGTAGCCATCATATTTGGAACAAGGTGCTATTTAAAAATGATAAACAAAGACAAGGAACTTGACTAATAAATTATACCTTTCAGGAAATTGGACCTTCAAAAGTGTGGAATATCTGTATTAATCCCTGCTTTCGAAGGTCATTTTTCATTTGTTTGTTTCATTAAAGACGGTATGGGGTACCGTGTAGACTTTTTAGCAAAGGAAGCCACAGAATTCCCCTTTGAGTTTGATATTGTTATTACAGAATAATTCAGGAATAGCAACCTTGCTAAATCCTTGGGAACATACTTCATAGTCTATAGTTTTATATTATATGAAATACGGTAAACTGGGCCGTCGTATTATTAAATAATAATACGACGGCCCAGTTTAAACTAAACACCCTTTATTAATATAAGGGATATTTGTCAGTTAATATCTTAACTAATTCCATTGCTTTTGCTTTATTAGCTTCCACATCTTTGATTAGCAGTGCAATTGCCTCTGCAATTACATCCATATCCTCTGTATTCATTCCTCTTGTTGTAACAGCAGGTGTTCCAAGTCTGATACCGCTTGTTACATTAGGAGATGCAGGATCATTTGGAATGGTGTTTTTATTACATGTAATTTTGGCAGCATCCAATAATTTTTCTGCATCTTTTCCGGTAACCCCTTTATTTGTCAGGTCTACTAACATAAGGTGGTTATCTGTACCACCGGATACGATCTTAAATCCTCTATCCATTAAACCTTTGCACAAAGCCTGTGCATTGTCAATAATCCTACCTGCATAGTCTTTAAAGCTTGGATCCAATGCTTCTTTAAAACAAACTGCTTTTGCTGCAATTACATGCATTAATGGTCCACCTTGAATTCCAGGGAAAATAGATTTATTCAGCTTATGTTCTGTAGCAAATTCTTCACTGGATAGAATCATACCGCCTCTTGGTCCTCTTAATGTTTTATGTGTTGTAGTGGTTACCACATGAGCATATGGTATTGGACTTTCATGATAGCCTGCTGCAACCAACCCTGCAATATGTGCCATATCTACCATAAGAAAAGCACCTACTTCATCCGCCACTTCTCTAAATTTCTTAAAGTCAATCTTTCTTCCGTAGGCACTGGCACCTGCAATAATCATCTTAGGCTTACATTCATGAGCGATTCTTCTTAATTCATCATAATCTATAAATCCTTCATCATTTACACCATAAGGAACGATATTATAATATGTTCCTGACATATTTACCGGGCTGCCATGGGTTAAATGTCCTCCATGAGCCAAATTCATGCCCAGTACTGTTTCACCCGGTTTTACTAACGCAAAATAAACTGCCATATTAGCTTGGGCGCCAGAATGGGGCTGTACATTTGCATAAGTACATCCGAATAATTTCTTAGCACGTTCAATCGCTAAATTTTCAGCGATATCTACATATTCACATCCGCCGTAATATCTTTTTCCCGGATATCCTTCTGCATATTTATTCGTTAAAGGACTTCCCATAGCTGCCATAACTGCCTTGCTTACAAAGTTCTCAGATGCAATTAATTCGATATGGTCATTCTGTCTTCCTATTTCCTTTTTCATCGCTTCCGCAAGCTCGGGATCATAAGCTTTAATATCTTCAAACGAGTACATTTCTCTACCTCCACTGACTTTTTGTTGTATTATAGCATATAAAATTGAATATTAAAAGTTATATTTCCACAGTATGCTTAATAAGCATTCCTAATATATAAATATGCACTATACATAATATATAAACCAATTATTATTTTCCAAAAATTGTTTCATTAATATGATTAGAAATTATATAATTCAGAATTATTTATTGGTATTTTTATTTTTTCTTTCGTAATAATATCAACATGATTAAAAAAATAACTCTTTACAAGTATAATTTTATCTGCTATATTTTTAACTGAACCAATTGTTAAATTTTTAACAAACAAACTAGGAGGTTACTAATATGACAAAAAATACACAGCCTACACCCCAGGAACATGTTGACAATTTAGTAAAGAATGCCCTTATAGCATTAGATGAGCTTTTATTATTAGATCAGGAACAAATTGATAACATCGTCCATGAAATGGCCCTTGCGGGATTGGCAAAACAACAAGAACTTGCAAAAATGGCAATAGAAGAAACCAAGAGAGGTATTTACGAGGATAAAATAACTAAAAATATATTTGCTACAGAATATGTATGGCATTCCATAAAACATCAGAAAACTGTAGGAATCATTGAAGATATCGAAGAAGAAGATTATATGACCGTTGCTGAACCTGTTGGCGTGGTAGCTGGTGTAACACCGGTAACAAATCCTACTTCCACAACTATGTTCAAATGCCTTTCCAGTTTAAAAGGCAGAAACCCTATTATCTTTGGTTTTCATCCAGGAGCTCAAAAGTGTTCCACAGCAGCTGCAAAAACCTTATTAGATGCTGCCATAAAAGCAGGTGCACCAAAGAATTGTATCCAATGGGTGGAATATCCATCCTTAGAAGCTACTCAGGCATTAATGCTGCATCCTAAAGTATCTATGATATTAGCTACCGGAGGAGCTGGTATGGTTAAACAAGCTTATTCCGCCGGAAAACCTGCCCTTGGCGTAGGTCCGGGTAATGTACCTTGCTTTATAGAAAAAACTGCTAATCTAAAACGCTCAGTAACAGATTTAGTTTTATCAAAATCATTTGATAATGGTATGATATGTGCTTCTGAACAGGCTGTTATTATAGAAGCTTCTGTTTATGCGGAAGTAGTAGGTTTAATGAAGAAAGCAGGATGCTATTTTGCTACCAAAGATGAGATCAAACTTTTGGAACCGGTAGTCATTAATCCTGAAACCGGTAATGTTAATCCTGCAATTGTAGGAAAATCTCCAGCTGCAATTGCTGCTATGGCTGGAATAAAAATTCCTTCCGAAATAAAAGTACTGTGTACTGAATTAGAGGGAGTTGGTCCGGAATATCCACTGTCTAAAGAAAAATTATCACCTGTTCTTGCTGTATTAAAGGCAGAAAATGTAGAGAAGGGCTTCCAATATTGTGAAAAAATGATTGAACTTGGCGGACTTGGCCATTCTTCCGTTATTCACTCCAATAATAATGATGTTATCAACGAATTCTCTTCAAGAATGAAAACCGGACGAATCATCGTGAATTCTCCTTCTACTCATGGAGCAATCGGTGATCTGTACAATACCAACGTTCCTTCTCTTACTCTTGGCTGTGGTACCTATGGCGGTAACTCCACCACTCATAACGTATCCGCCAGAGATTTAGTAAATTACAAACGAGTAGCTAAGAGGAGAGTTAATATGCAATGGTTTAAGATTCCATCCAAAATATATTTTGAATCTGGTTCCGTCTCCTATTTAGCTAAGATGCCAGAAATATCAAAAGCATTTATTGTTACCGATCCATCCATGACAGAATTAGGTTATGTTAACAAGATATTATATCAATTAAGAAAACGTACTGATTATGTACATTGTGAAATATTTGACCAGGTTGAACCGGACCCTAGCTTGGAAACCATCTTAAAAGGTGTGGATTCCATGAAAAAATTTAATCCTGATGTAATTATTGCTCTGGGCGGTGGTTCTGCAATTGATGCAGCAAAGGGAATGTGGCTGTTTTATGAACACCCGGAAGCAGATTTTAAAAATATGTCTCTAAAATTCTTAGATATACGTAAGAGAGCATATAAATTCCCTTCCTTAGGAAATAAAACTAAATTTGTAGCAATCCCTACCACATCCGGTACAGGTTCCGAGGTAACCTCCTTTGCAGTTATCTCTGATAAAGTTGAAAATAAGAAATATCCTCTGGCAGATTATGAATTAACTCCAGATGTAGCAATTATTGACCCTGATTTTGTAATGACGGTTCCAAAGAAATCCACTGCCTGGACTGGTATGGACGTACTAACTCATGCTATAGAAGCATATGTTTCTGTACTTGCATCCGATTATACTGATGCTCTTGCTATACACGCAATTGATATGGTATTCCAGTACTTAAAAGCCTCCTACGATCAAGGTGCAGCTAACCCTCTTGCTAGGGAAAAGATGCATAATGCTTCTACTATGGCAGGTATGGCTTTTACCAACGCTTTTCTTGGAATCAACCATTCACTTGCTCACAAACTAGGCGGAGAATATCACATTCCTCATGGTTGCGCAAATGCGATCCTGCTTCCTCATGTAGTCCGCTATAACGGCGAAGGATGCCCAACCAAATTTAACTCTTTCCCTAAATATGAAAGTTATATCGTAGGCGATAAAATATTCGTATTAATGAAGAAGCTTGGATTTGCTCCAAAAGATAATAATGACGCAGTCGAAATGTTAGCTCAAAAAGTTGAAGAGCTGAATAAATATCTCGGAATCCCTGCAACTTTAAAAGAATATGGCCTGGACGAAACCGACTTCCTAAACAAATTACCAGCTCTTGCCGATCTTGCTTTTGGTGATCAATGTACCACTGCTAATCCAAGACTACCTTTAGTTTCTGAGCTGGAAGACCTTTATCGAGTTGCCTACTACGGTAAAGGCAAAGTACCAAAAAAATCAGACGTTAAATAAAATTTGTTGCAGTAGGACGTTTTGCGTGGAGGGGTGTAGAGAACTCAGAAAGAGTTACCGGGGCTTTCATAATGACTTAATTTATGTTTTGTAAGGATAACGTGGTGTATAGGATAAATTTTGCTACCTTTCCCTCGTGCGGCATGGCCTTCTCGGTCGGATGACGCCAAATTTATCCTATACACCACGTTATCCTGATTTACTTTATCGAAAGTCATTACGAAAACCCCAGTAACACTTTCTGAGTTCAATTTACGTTGTCTGGCAAAGCTGTTTTACTAAATTTATTTAATAAATTAGCAGATAACTTAGAAATACAAGTAAAATACACTCAATCTGTTATGCCAACAGTGGACTTGTGTCAATAACGTAGACACAAAAAGTTTAACATCCTATGCAGCAGCTTCAAGTACTCCTAAACGGCTATGCAGAATAATACCTTTTGTATCTTCACATTTATGCAGGCATTTTCTACTGCTTTAGCAGCTAATTCAGCTGTCATTGAAGTTTCATATGCATAGCTAATAATCTTTTTACTATAGAGATCCATTACTGAAGCAAGACAAGTCCATCCGTCTTTTATGAATATAAGTAATGTCTGTACACCACTTTTTGTTAATACTAGATGCTTGAAAATCTCTATTTAAGATGTTATCTTTTTCTACTATACTCGATTTAGAAGAATGTGGTCGAAATTTTTTTACTACAATTGAGCGAAGCCCCATTGATGACATGTAACGCTGAACTCTTTTAAGACGAACCTTCTTACCGGTTTCTTTAAGATTTTTGGAGTGCCATATCAGGATTTACTTTCCGTATAAAATTTACGGATTTCTTCCTTCTCAGATACCTTAACTGAAGATAATTCTTTTATCCTTTATAAATCGTTACACCATACTCGCCACTGAGATAGCTTACTGAGCTACCTGATTGATAAAGATCAACTATCTGTTGTTTTAATTCTTCTGAATAACGGTTACCATTCTTGGACATTGTTTAACACACAATACATTGATGTCAATAGTAATGACGGACTAGACTGAGAATTTAAGAAATATTTTTTCTATCACAAAATACTATAAATCTTATAAAAAATCTACCTATTTCAATACACAGCTTTGCCCTTCATAAACTAAATTGACCATAGAGAGTAGGGGATATTGTATATTGCTAGTGACTTTGAGAAATTCGCTAATGGTTCTTATA
>NZ_DAMAUC010000028.1:0-58677 GCF_032079385.1 Anaerocolumna sp. | reverse complement strand
CCTTTTGATAATAGTAGCAATTTGTGCCTTTGCGCAAATTGTCGGTCGAAAATTTATTTCGACTAACCTCGTTTCCGGCGCCTTAGCGCCTTTTGATTTAATAACAATAGTAATTTATAATGATGTACTAATTTTCAGTTTACATCCATTTTTATTATGTACTATATTGATAATATAGCGTTATCTTCTTTTAGGAGAGTAACCACATCTTCATATGGTACTTCATTTGGCAAAATACCTCGTTCAACGGACAAAGCAGCACAGACTCCTGCAGCTTCTCCAATTGCCATACAGGTAGGCATAACCCGGGCACTGCCAAGGGAATAAGCATCCATAGATATATTACGGCCGCTTAGCAGCAGTCCATCAACTTCATTGCTGATTAAACATCCAAGGGGGATACCATAAGGTCCTTCTAAATCAGTTAGAATTGTGGAATCATCGGTAGCACTGTGAATGTCTACCTTATAGGAACCTAACGCAATTGTATCGGCAGGTATGTATCCTTTAACCACATCATCAATAACTAAACGTTTCACTCCTGAAAAACGACGGGTTTCTCTTACACCCATAGTAGGGTTAATAGAAGAAATATAACTGTTTTCAAAACCAGGAATCTCATTCTTTAGTAATTTCATTAACTGCATGATCTGTTCCATACCTTCTTGTTCGCCACGTGTTAATTCTTCAAGGTCGGTGCCATCAAAGTTAAGAATACGTGTGGTATTCACGTAAATCTGTCCCGGATTTACTGAATTAATATATATTAAGGTGTCACGGCTGAGTGGATTTTTACCTTCTTCTTTTAGTGTTGCTAACTTGTTACGCAAACCAAGGAATACATAACTGGGATGGCTTTTAAAATATGGAACATCATAGCCTTTTGAAACCTGCATGGATTCAGCAGGTTTTAAATCCTCAGGATGTTCCTCCAGATAATCAAAAAATCTTTCTTCATTGAACCCGCATAATGAGAACATCAATGTAGGAGGCTGCATAAGTCCGGTGTCAGCCTGGCCTTTTTCATAGCTGCAGCCGGCAAGGTATGCCATATCACCATCCCCTGTTCCGTCAATGAAGACAGAGGCTTTAATATCAGCACGCATTCCTTTACCCATAGCGGACACTTGTGTAATACGACGGTTTTCTATATTCACATCAACTAACTCACAATGCAGTAAAACATGTATACCTGCTTCCTGGCATTTTTTCATCGCGATTACTTTAAAAATATCCGGGTGAAATACTGTAACGGAATTGTGGAGAGGACAGCGGTTATGTCCTGAACACATGTCTAATTCAGTTAATGCATCCATCATCTCCTGTGCAATACCGCCAATCACCTGCCGCCCTTGTTTGTCCAGAAATCCTAAAAACGGAAGCCCAGTAACAGCATTTCCACCAAGATAATCATTCCGTTCTAAAATAATAACTTTGGAACCATGTCTGGCAGCAGATAGTGCAGCAGATAAACCGGCAGGTCCACCTCCAATAACAGCAACATCATATTGATAAGTTTTCATTTTCATACAATTTTTCCTTTCTTGCTTCATTATGAATGTATTTTAATGTAATAATAACAAGATAAATATAGCCAAATGAACTTGGAACGTTCCAAATTATGCGAAAAAAATTACCGGACTCGAACAGAGTCTCGAACAACCAAAGAGGGTTCCATATTTAAACTTACAACTTTGGCACGAGGCTTATTAATTCGATTTATTAATACAGAACAAGCTTCTTTACCCATTTGCTCTTTATGGGCATCAATAACCGTAAGGGCTGGAGAAGCATATTCTGCGAGAAGCGAATCTTCATAGCCTAAAACCGAAATATCATCCGGAATTCTAACTCCTTTTTCATAAAGAAAACGCATTGCACCGGAAGTAATACCATCACTGGCACCAAAAACAGCATCAGGGCGAACTCCTTCTTCCCATAAAGAATGAAGTGCAGTATATCCGCCTTTGCCTGAATAATTCGTATGAATAATACGGACAGAAGAAGGATCCATGTTAAATTCACTTATTGCTCTTTGAATACCACTTAGCTTTTTCTGGGAGTTGGAACTGGTGATAGGACCATTAATAAAAGCAATTTCCTTGTGACCATTTTGGAAAAGGTATTTTGCTCCTAAATATCCAACTTTCTCAGCGTCAACGGAGATGGAATCAAATCCTTCATGCTGACGGCCGATGATTACAACCGGCAATTCTTGCTTTTGAAGTACTTCAATAAAGTGGTTATTAAATAAACCACCAATTAAGAAAACACCTTCTAAACGGCCGCTTTTTATTAATTCAGGTATTGCATCTGAACCTTCCATAACAGAGAATCTTTCTACTAATAGAGTATATTCCGTATTATTTAAGCCGGAATAAATACCATTACTTGTATCATATAGAAGTGTTTCACAAATAGAAGAAAATGCATAGGGACTCTGATACATATTAGATGTAAGAAATATCAACCCCAAAGTATGAGTACGGCTGGTAGTTAATTCCCGCGCTGCCAAATTAGGAGTATAACCTAATTTTTCAATTGCCTGACGCACTTTATATTGTGTTTCCAGTTTGACACGTTCGGAATTATTAATAACCAAAGATACAGTACTTTTTGATACTCCAGCTTCCCTGGCAACATCTAAAATTGTTACGGACATAATGAAACCTCCTAAAAATATGTATGATACAAATTGTAAAAAATAAAACGTTCCAATCTCTCTTAATTATATATTATGTACTTTTCACTGTCAATAGCTTTTTAAAACATTATATATACTACAGAATAAGGTGAAAATATACATATAAAATTGCATTAATATAGGAAAATTATAAAATATGACTAATAAAATTTTCAGAACCAGTTGACAACCAGTCGAAAAAGAGTATAATATGTTTTATGGAACGTTCCAATAGAAAAATATGCAAATAGCAACGTAGGCAGAATAGAATTCAAGTAGATAGTGATTAGTTGGAAGGAGTAAATTGAATGCGTAGTAGTTACAACAATTCTGGGGCAGTTTCGATTGCAAGCCATAATGTGCGGCATAAAAAGAAACTGGTTAAAATTCTTAAACCATATTTATTTTTAGCACCAATTACAATATTCACCATATTATTTTCCTATTTTCCATTTATAAAAACCTTTATTTTTAGTCTTAGCAAAGTCAATGTTGCAGGAGAGATTACGAAATTTGTAGGATTGGATAACTATATAGATATATGGAGGAGACCGGATTTTATTAATGCAATTAAAGTTAGTCTAAAATTTGCAGCAATGTTTGTGCCTCTGGCAGTGATCTGTCCTCTAGTGTTAGCTCTGATTGCAAACCGTGCAAAATTTATGACTAAATTTTATCAGACTTGTTTTGCTCTTCCTATGGCTGTATCTATGTCAGCTACCTGCTTGATCTTTAAGCAATTACTTCATCGCCGGGTGGGGCTGCTTAATTATTTGTTTGATAAATTGGGAGTATATGAAAATACCACAGCTATTGACTGGCTTAGTAATGCAAAATGGGCTTTACCTGCTTTGGTTTTTATAATGATTTGGACAGGTATTGGTTTTAATTTTATGCTGTTGCTTGCAGCGGTCCGTAATGTACCTACAGAATTATTGGAATCAGCCAGTCTTGAAGGGGCAAGTTATTGGCAGAAAGTTAGAAAAATTGTGATTCCGGTTATTTCACCTACATTGTTTTTTGTCTTATGTACACAAATGGTAAAAGGACTTACAATGTCAGGGCCGGTAATGATACTGACCGATGGTGGACCACTTGGAGCAACAACTACGATGATTTATTATGTTTACTCTACTGGCTTTAAAAGTACTAATTACGCACTTGGTTCAACTGCAAGTATATGTTCTTTCTTAATTGCATTTGTATTCCTGCTATTTAACTTTAAATATGAAAAGAGAGGAGTGAATTACGATTGAAAACCGCCAATGAAAAAGCACGTCAGTATAAAAAATTCCAATATTATTTTTCTTCAATTCTCAGTATAATTTTGGGATTAATTATAGTACTGCCTCTCTTTTATGCAATATGCAGTGGATTTAAAGATAATATAAATTTTGATAATTATCCGCCAAGGATTTTACCTGAAACTTTTACAAACCTGTCAAACTTTATTTATGTTGTGACGAAAACTCTGATTCCACGTTATATGCTTAACTCTTTCGTTATTGCTCTGTCAGCTACTTTAGTACGGTTGATGTTCTCAACTTTGGCAGCATATGCGTTTGCATTCTTTAATTTTAAGGGGAAGAATGCGTTGTTCTTTATAATTGTTGGTACAATGATGATTCCTTCTGAAGCATTACTGATTTCCAATTACTTAATGGTTAGTAAACTGGGATTACTTAATACCTATGCAGGAATAGTATGTGTATATTTTGTTTCTGCTTCCCAGGTTTTTATGTTCCGGCAAAGTTTTAAAACTATTTCCGGAGCACTGCGTGACGCGGCATATATAGATGGCTGCGGTGATCTTCTATTTTATATTAAAATATGTATTCCGGTTTCAAAACCGGTAATTACAGCACTTGGACTATCTTCTTTTATTAATGTCTGGAATACATATTTATGGCCTCTTCTTGTTACTAATAAAGAAAAAATGCGAACTGTACAGGTTGGTATAACCATGCTTTCCAACTCGGATTCCAATGCGAAAGGACATATTTTTGCAGGAATAGGGATTATCCTCATTCCTATGATTATCCTGTTTGCCATTAGTCAGAGAAATATGGTTCGCGGTATATCAAGTGGAGCGGTGAAAGGCTAAATTTGCTCGTAATTCCGTTTTATACGGATGAGAATAATTTTAAAAAGGAGAGAAGGATTTATGAAACTAAAGGGTAAAATTTTATCAGGTCTACTGGTAACGGTACTATTGGTGACTTCTTTAACGGGCTGTAAATCATCATCAAAGGATACCAAGAAGGAACCAGAGGATGTGAAGGCAACAACAGAAAATCTTGAGCAGCAGATAAAAGAAGGGGGTGAAACAAATCTTACACCATCAAAGCCAGCAAAGGTAACTTTCTGGCATTCCGTATCCGGCGATAAAGAAATTATTTTAAAGGAAATAGTTGATGATTACAATGCAGGTCCCGGTGCTGAAAAAGGTATTGAGGTCGATGCAATATACCAGGGTTCTTATGAAGATTTCTCAACGAAGTTAGCAGCTGCTCTCCAGGCCAAAGACATAGATAATATACCGGATATTGTGCAGCTTAGTTCAAAGGGTATATTTGATGTTAAAGATTCCGAGTTTATGTACCCGGTTCAAAGCTTAATTGATATGGATCCAAATGGCATTGACACCAGTACATTTAATGCAGCTTCCGCAGCATATTGTACTTATGATAATAAATTACTTGGGATCCCCTTTTCAACATCTTCTATTATGATGTATTACAACAAAGATCATTTTAAAGAAGCAGGGCTAGATGCGGAGAATCCACCTAAAACAATTGCAGAACTTGCAGACGCAGTTGATAAACTAACTGTTCGTAAAGGGGATAAGATTGAACGCTATGGTTTGGGAACTCAGTTAAGGTTCTTTGTTCTGGGTACATGGATTCCAAGCTTAGGCAGTGAATATGCTATGTTTAATAATGATAACGGACGTTCTGCCACACCGACAGAAATAACTATGACTAAGGATGGGTCATTAGAGAAAGTGCTAACTGAATGGAAGGCAGTGCTAGATACAAAAGGTGTAGAATATACAGATTCAAAACCGAATGAAGCTTTTCTATCCGGCTATTATTCCATAATGTTTGCTTCAACATCTTCCCTTACCAGTGTTATACAAAAGGCAGTAGATACCGGAACTATGGACCTGGGAGTTGCTGAAATTGTACGGGTAGATGATAAGGGTTCTGCAGCCACAGGAATTGGTGGTTCTGCACTGTATATGTTTAATAGAGGCAATCAGGACTCAATCCTTGGTACCTGGGATTTCTTTAAATATTTAGCTACACCTGAGGCTTCAGCTAAATGGTATGCCGGTACCGGATATTATCCTATGAATACAGCAGCATTTGATATGCCGGAAGTGGTAGAAAGAGTAAAGAATTATCCACAGTATGAAATTATTGATACAATTATAGAGCATTCTGCAGGCTTTACAGATTACACTGAGCCATGGATTCCAGCTTTTTCAGATACGGATACTCTTATACAGGATGAAATTATTAAGTTCAGTGACGGCTCACAAGATTTAGAAACGACTATAAAAAATTGCGATGCTGGTTCAACTCAGAAGCTTGAGGATTATTTAAGCGCAAATCAATAAGAAATCCAACTACCAAGCGATGATAACTATGAGTAAGACAGAAAATAAGCTAAGAAAATGGCTAAGAAAATAAGACCAAGAAATAAGAAAATAAGACTAGAAAATAAGACTAGAAAATAAGACTAGGAAAATAAGACTAAGAAAGTAAGACTAGAAAATAAGATTAGGAAAATAAGACTAAGAAAATAAGAACAAGAAAAAAGACCAAAAATTTAAGAGCAAAAACAACAATAAGAAACTATAAATAAGTCTAAGATGAGGCCATCGCAGCATGAAAGCGAAAGCCTCATCTTATCCTTAGCATCTACGGCTTATACAGCTATAGATATTGTATTCAAATTAAAATAAGAAAGGTAAAGATATAATAAACTTTATTATATATAAGGTAATAGTATGCGTATTGCAACAATGACCAGCTTATTCCGTGAACAGCGGGGAACAGATGAGTTTATGAGCTATATTGATTCCATGAGACGGTGCAAAGCAGCAGGATTTGATGTACAGGATTTTAATATGTGCGCCATGCTGCGCAGAAAAACAGAACTTAATAGTGATGACTGGATGAAAGAGGCAGATAAAATCCGTGAGGAGGCAGAAAAACTGGGTATTGAATTTGTTCAATCCCATCCACCCTATCGTCCCAATAAATATGGATATTTTAAAACAGAGGAGGAAGAAGAATTTTTTAAGGAAATTACCCGCCGATCAATTGTTATTAGTGGAATGTTAGGAGTTAAATGGGCTGTCCTGCATCCAGTAACAGAGTGTGTAAAAACAGAATACAATTTTGAGGCGGATCTTGCTTTAAATCATGAGATATTTGATGAGGTAGTTGAACTGGCAACGAAAGTAAAGGTGGGAATTGCATTTGAGAATATGGCGGACAGGGATAATAGCCGCCGGTTTGGAGCTACTGCGAATGAATTGATTGGATTAGTTGATTCCTATCATGATGAAAGGGTAGGCATCTGCTGGGATACCGGACATGCGAATCGTATCTATATAGACCCTGTAGCTCCTATGAAAGAAGTAGGAAAGCGCATAAAAGCATTGCATATTAATGACAATCATGGGGACAAAGATGAACATTTGTTACCTTTTGAAGGGACGATTTCCTGGGAGAGGGTAATGAAAGTATTGGAAGAGATAGGATATGAAGGTGACCTTGTGTACGAAATTAAGACAAACAATTATATGCCGGATGGATTGAAGGATCAGACTGCAAGATTTGCTGCAGAAGTAGGACGTTATTTGTTATCACTAGGTAAATAAAAGAAAAGGAATAGAATAAATATGGGAATTCGATTAATTGCAGTGGATTTAGATGGTACTTTATTAAATTCAGCAAAGGATCTGACAGATTATACAATAAACATTCTGAAAAAAGCAGCGAAAAAGGGAGTACATATTGTTCCGTCAACGGGACGTTCTGCATCAGGGATACCGGATAAAATAGCAAATCTCCCTTTTGTTCGTTATGCATTAACGTTAAATGGTGCTATGGTGGTAAATATGCGGACAAATAAGAAAATTCATCAATGTGTTTATAGCAGGGAAGAAGCAGTAAAGCTTTGGGACTTTATACAAAAGTTTGATGCTCTTCCGGATTGTGCTATTGATGGTGAACTTTATATGGAACGCAAAATATTTATAAAATTGCCTAACTATACCCAGACACCGGAACGTATAGCACTAATGAGACAAACTCGAAAAGAAACAGATAATATTCGAAATTTACTTTTACAAAACAATGCAGAATCAGCCAAGATGAACTTGTTATTTGCGGATTCCAAAAAACGTATGAAAGCAAAGCAGGAACTCCTTCAGATTCCATTTATTGAAGTAAGTAGTTCCCTACCGCAAAATTTGGAGTTAAATCGTAAGGGAGGTAATAAAGGCAATGGATTACTGGCACTTGCAAATTACCTTGGATTGAAGAGGGAAGAGTTGATGGCTTGTGGTGACAGTGATAATGATTATTCTATGATCGAGGTTGCAGGCTTAGGAGTGGCCATGAAAAATGCTTCAGAAGAATTGAAAAATATAGCAGATGCAGTAACCCTTAGCAATGACGAAGATGGAGTTGCATATGCTATAAAAAAGTGGGTTTTAAATTAATATGATAAGCATGGTTCGAACTTATCTAATATCAGTAACAGCTATTTATTACTTACCCCATATGGAAGACTATAATGACCTGCAAATATACATTCAATAGTATATTTGCAGGTCATTATTGTATTTAAGCATAGAGGAAAAATCTCTTTTTAGATCTGATTTAATAATTTTTATTACGGTGCTCCTTTGTTAAGAAGTTTGAACTATTGAGATACCTTAATATCAGATCCGAATTCAACAATAATGTTTCCATTCTTTATATATCCCTCTTTATCAGTTAATACATATCCGTTAGAAGGCTGTAATTCTTTGATTAATTCGTAAGCAGTAAATCCGGTACCATAATTTTCACCATCTGCAAACAGTACTTTAACCAAATCTTCGCTTGAAAATAATGCTTTCAGCGTATTTGTACCAATATCTAAGGCCTCGGTTTCGGAAATAGAAGGATACTTTTTCTGAAATTTAGCAATTCCTTTATAGGCGATTTCATTATAACTATTTGTAACGATTGCATATTTGAAATTAAGATTTCTAGCGGTTTCTTCATTCATAGAAAAGTAAAAACCGTGATGTGCAACCTGATATATATCAACTTGTCCAACAATTTGAGATATTCTCTCGCCAATTACCATACTGTATTGTTCTCTTCCATCCGTTGAGTTTTCACCACTGTTTTCACCCAAATCAGCACTAAGATAAATTCGCTGCACGGCACCTTTTGAATCCTTTCGTTCTAGTAAACAGGTAAGTGAGTTCACATTTTCATCCCAGTCTTCGTTAACTACATCATGGGTATTCCAATCAACTCCATTGTAGATTGTAATAGTAAACTCACCGAAAGAAATGTTATTGCTCATATTAGTATTCGCATAGTTTCCATCTGCTTTTGAATAATATTTAATTTGTGTCTGGAAAATAGAATCGGGAGAACTCATAACCTCATTATTATTCTTTACATTATCAGGTACAGAAAGGGGTTCAATAACACCTATATTCATCTCCTTAAGTTTGGCATAGTTAGTAAGATGCTCTGATTTTGGCGTGAGCTTTAAATATAAGGTGGTTTCATTATCAACAAAATCCGATTGAAGCAATTTATCTATACCTCCCACATGATCATCATGCATATGAGAAACAATTACAAAATGGATTTTACTTATTTTATTCTCTGTTAAATATGGTTCTATTTGTTTCGTGTAGTTGATGGGTTTACCACCATCAATGATTCCATAAATAGGATTTCCTTTATTGTCTACAGTCTTAACTAATGTGGAATTGCCCTTTGAACCTAACTCGAAGAAAACTATTTTAGATTTTGCATTCATTTTTTTACCTCCGTTTGAGTAAATAATTAAGCATATTATGAAAGGTATAAATAGTACTACTGCAATCAATTTAGATCTTTTCATTTAATCCCTCCATTTAAAATATATTGATTTGAGCCAAACAATGTATCTATAACATAATAAATAATATATCGTAATAAAACCAGAAAATAAGAACGTTCCAACAACTATAATTATATATTTTATATAAAATTATGTCAATAACAAAGGTAAAACTCGCTAATAATTAATGAATTCTGCAATATTTAAGTCATTTAGTTAAAAGAACAACATATAAAATTTTAATAATGTCTAAAATTTAAATTGGAACGTTACGATAAAAGATTGAATACAGTATAGGTACTTCGTTAAGTAAGAATGTTAATGACAATTATAAATGGGATTAGATTTGGTGTAGATACGAATAAATTCTCATTTTTAAATGATATATATTATTGGACAATTTTGTATTTTCTTATAAAAACCCAGTGATAATTGCATTTATCTTTGTGCTTCAGTAAATATAAAATTAGGATATAGACCCAAACATGAATAAAAACATAATATTGCTAGTTAATATACATAAGAAATGTGATAATACAATCAAATTTATTAAAAATGTTAATAAAGCAACAAATTGAATATTAAAATGTTTTGAGAATAACAAAATACTATTGATTTTCATGGACGAATATGGTAATATAAATAAAACAAATTAATTTTACATCCCCCTTTTATCATTAAGATTTTTATACAAAAGAGTGGTATGAATAAGAACGATAACTATAATTTTCTAATTATAGTTCTTTTTTACTTGATTCATTTTGTATAAGAAGTATTTGGTAGTATTAAAAGAATACTATCATGATAAAAGGGGTCATTCCCATAGAGGGTGTGGCTTATACAGTTACGCTCTCTTTTTTTCATCTATTTTTATGAATAGTTTATGATTTTAAAGTATCTTTCATCTTAAGTACTAACATTAGGAGGCAAAATGAAATAGCTGGATGTGTTGGGGGATGCGTCAAAGCATTTCGAACTGCTTCCCGATGTTTTACTATATAATGTAAGGAGGATAAAGGAAATGAAAAGCATGAACAAAGTGAAACGTAAGTGGATTTCGCAAATTCTTGCTGTGATGATGGTACTATCCACATTATTTACAGCTGCAACTCCACAACATGTTTTAGCAGAGGGTTCCCCGGTAACATTGGAAACGGAATCTTCTGCTGCTGTAACAGACAGCAGGATTATTGCTAATGTATCAGATGGAAGTGAAATAACAATTTCTACTCCCATAGAGCTTGATACTACGGCAACTGTTACAGGTGCTGCAATTAGTTTTAAAGTAAATGATGGACCTGAAAAGTTCTATGATAGACCATTTACTTTAGAAGAGAATGGTATTAGCAGCGAAGATGACAGTGCTACTGTTACGGCATACACTTATTCTACGGAAGATGAAAGTATTAGAAGTCTGGATACAGAATTTACATATATTATTAAAGAAGAATCAGCCAATAAGCTATTAATGGGAGGAGCAGAGGATTTATTCTTCTCAGAGTATATTGAGGGCAGCAGTAATAATAAGGCAATAGAGTTATACAATGGTACAGGTGCGGATGTTAATTTATCCGGATATTCTGTTCTTCTTTATGCGAATGGAGCAACGACCCCAACCAATACAGCCAATTTGACAGGGATACTGGAAAACGGTAAAACTTATGTAATATATAATTCCAGTTCAGTTCAGGCGATTAAGAATGTTGGAAATCTATCTTCTCAAGTTGCAAATTTTAACGGTGATGATGCACTGGAATTGCGTAAAAATAATATTCCAATAGACGTTATTGGTGAAGTTGGAGTCCGCATTAACGATTATGCAGATAAAACCTTGGTACGTAAGTCATCCATCATAAAAGGAAGCACTACATTTTCCTTTAGCGAATGGGATACATATCCAATAGATACATTTACTTACCTAGGTTCCCACACCATGGATGGCGGCACAGGCAACAATGATGTGGCCCCAGTAATAGGATTTCCACCTAGCGGCAGTATGATATCTGAAACTCAGGAAATAACACTTTCCTGTCCAACAGAAGGGGCTTCCATATTCTATAGATTCAATGAAGAGGATTCTTGGATAGCTTATTCTGATAAAATTACTTTAAATACTAAAGAACAACAGATTACGATTTATGTAATGGCAGAAGCAGAGGGTAAAAATGCCTATAATGGTACACTGACCTATACCATACAAAGTGAAAATAATATAGTTCCCATAACTACAGCCAGAGCAGGAAGCGAAGGAACCAATTATCTGGTTAAAGGTGTTGTTACTTATGTAGATAGAAAGAGCGTATATATACAAGACTCTACAGCAGGAATTGTAGCAAGATTTGCAGCAGATCAGACTTTCAAACAAGGCGATGAAATTGTTGTCTTTGGTTCAGTATCTACATACAATGGTCTTCTTCAATTAAATAATGCAGTGTTAAATGGAAGTCCAGCAGTATCTGTATTGCCGGAGCCACAAGTATTAACCCTTGCTGAAGCGGTTGCTAATTCAGAAGAATATGAAGCTGAATTAATCAGAATTAATAATGTAGTACTTGGAGAAATCAATACAGAAGGCAATACAGAGATCTCAGACGGCACCAACACAATGTATATCTATAAGACACCAATACCGGCTACGGCTAAAAAAGGTGATACCGTTGATGTAATTGCCATAATGTCACAGTTTTCTACAAGCGGAATTGGTGGATATCAGCTCATAGTGGTTAAACCATCTGATATTATATGGGTCAGCAGCCCTGCAGTGGCAGAAGTTACAGCTACACCAAGCAGTGGCGAAGTAACAAGTGGAACAAAAATCACATTAGCCTGTATAACAGAAGGTGCAGCTATTTGGTATAAATTAAATGGTGGAACCCTTACAGAATATAAAGCACCATTTGCAATTACTGAAAAAACCACGGTTGAAGTGTATGCAAAGAAGGACGGAATACAAGGTATAACCAGCACATTTACCTATACAATAGGGGATGGCAAAACCAGTATTGCGGAAGCAAGAGCAATCTTTGCAGATCCTAAGGTTCCAGATAAAAAAGTAACAGTAACCGGTGTTGTTACATTTATTGATGGTAACAATGTATTTATGCAGGATAATACTGCCGGAATAGATGCTTATTTCAGCGGCGGAGTATCAAAGCCCTCCGGTGTTGCAATTGGTAAAGAATTAACAGTAACCGGTGAATTAACAGAATACAACGGATTATTGGAAGTTACAAAAATGTCGGCGGCTAAAGTAGGAGATGCCAAGCCTCTTCCGGAACCAAAACTGGTAGACTTAAATAAATTAGATGCGGCAGGTTTTGAAGGGTTAGAATCCCAGAGAGTACGTTTTGAGGGAGTTACTCTTGGAACTATTAATACAAGCGGTGATACTCCAATTACATCTACTGAAGGCAAAACATTGAACATATATAAGATGCCGGCATTAGATGGTATTGTTACAGGAGATGTTATTAACGTTATTGGAGTTATTGGACAATTCAATAATTATCAACTAAGAGTAGCTGACAAAGCACATGTAACGAAAGCTACAGATAAATTTGGTCCTGCAATAAATACAGATAATTTGAAAGATGTTCAAAAAGGCAAGGACTATCGTGTGGTTGTAGTTGTTACTGATAATACCGGTGTTAAGGAAGTTAAGCTAACCTATATAGCGGATGGAGTAACAACAAAAGATGTAATTTTAACAGAAAAGGCAGCTGGGCAATATGAGTATACTATTCCGGCAGCAGAACTAACAGGCACGAAATTAGTTCTTAACTTTACAGCAACGGATACGGTGGAACCGCCTAATGTAAGTACGGTAAGCCTTGAGAAATCGATTGTAGATTTGCCTCGGATACTTAGTGTATTACCGGCAGATGGTTCCAATACAGGTGAAGGAGAGTTTAAACCTTCCATTATTGCCTCCTTTGATAATGCAGGGGAAGAACCGAATGTTGCTATGAAATTAGATTCGGCTGTTATTGCCCATGAACTAACAAAATCAGGAGATGTATACACAGCAACTTATAACCCTCTCACAAATCTTACAGAGGGAACCCACAAAGTTGAAATAACCATTACCCGTAAAGATACAAAATCACTTACCTATACATGGAGCTTCTATGTAGGTAAACAAGAATATAACATTTACTTCGGACAGCTTCATGCACATACTAATTTATCTGACGGTGCCGGTGAAGTAGAAGATGCTTTTGATTATGCGGCTAAGAAAGCTAAGAACATAGACTTTCTAGCAATTACAGATCACTCTAACTGGCTTGAGGATGTTGCAGGTACTAACAATATCGCTGATGCCAGCAAGAGTACAAAATGGAATAGAGGAAAGAAAGCTGCAGCAGACATAACAAAAGAAGTAGATGATTTCGTAGGAATTTATGGATATGAAATGACCTGGTCAGGCGGAAGTATTGGACATATGAATACGTTTAATACACCGGGCTTTGAAAACCGTAATAACGCTCCATTTAAGACTACAACAGCATTAAAGACATATTTTGATGCATTAAAGACGCAGCCACAGTCCATGTCTATGTTTAATCATCCGGGAAAAACTTTTGGTGATTTCGGTGATTTTTCATATTGGGATCCCGGCGTTGATAATCTGGTTAACTTAATTGAAGTTGGTAATGGAGAAGGCCCTGTTCGCGGAAGCGGATATTTCCCATCCTATGAGTATTATGTACGTGCTTTGGATAAGGGATGGCATATAGCTCCTGCCAACAATCAGGATAATCATAAAGGCAAATGGGGAGATGCCAATACGGCAAGGACAGTTGTATTAGCTTCTGAATTAACGGAAGAATCAATTTATGATGCTGTACGCAACAGAAGAGTATATTCATCAGAAGATAATAATTTAAATATTGTCTATACCTTAAATAACAGTATTATGGGAAGCATCGTTAGTGACACGGAGGGACCGGTTAACATATCTGTGGATATTAACGATCCGGATAAAGAAGCAATCGGCAAGGTAGAAGTAGTTGTAAACGGTGGAATGGTAGTAGACAGTAAGAATGTAACAACACATGAGGAAACCGTAGAATTCACCATACCTTCTAACTATTCTTATTACTTTATCAGAATTATACAGGCGGATAAGGACATAGCAGTAACTGCCCCTGTATGGGTTGGAAATGTAGAAAAATGTGGTATTTCCAAATCTGAAGTAAATAAAGAATTGTGTATGAAAAATGAAGAAATTGAAATAACCACATCCTATTACAACAATGAATCCCTGCCTTTAATAATTAATAAATTAGAGTATTCTATTGGTGGAAAAGTGATTCAGACGCTAACCGGTTTAGAAGCAGTTTCATCCTTAGGACAGGGAAAAGCAACGATTAAATACACCAGTCCTGTTGCGGGCAGTGTAAATATTGATGTGAAGCTATATGCAACTATGGACGGAGTAGAAAAAGTATTTACGGATGTAGTGAAAATAGACTTCCAGGATCCTAGTGTGGTAACTAAAGTTATCGTGGATGGTACTCATTTCAATGATTATGTATATGGCTATTATTCAAATAACATGGGTAACTTAATAAAAATTGCAGCGGAAGAAATGATACAGGTTCAAGTGGTTACAGATAAGATTACACCTGAAATGCTTGAAGATGCAGGTATGTTAATTATATCAGTGCCTGCAAGATGGTCAGGACATTTTAACTATGAAAACAAACCTGTAGTGGTTTCTCCATTTAGTAATGAATTTATTGCCATGGTGAAAGATTATGCAGATAAGGGCGGAAATGTAATAATCTGTGGTATATCTGATAGAGAAGACAGATCCAGCGAAATAGGAACACAAGCTTCTACTCAGATAAACAAATTATTAGCTGGTATCGGGTCTACCACCAGAATTAACAGCGATGAAGGAACAGACTTTACAACTAATAGCGGTCAGGAATACAGATTACATTTTACAAACTTTAATATGAATTCTGAATTCTTAAACGAAGTAGTAGAAGGTCAGAAGTACAGTTTCTATAAAGGCTGCTCCGTAATCCTTGATCCTGCAGCAGTAACCTCAGGAAAAGTACAATGGCTGGTAAAAGGTCACTCAACAACGGAAACGAAAAACATCACAAGTTATGATGGAAATTATGTTCCGCAAACTATGGGTAATGTAGTAGCATTAGCCAGTGAGCAATTAGATGGCGGCGGTTTCTTACTTGTTGGCGGTTCCGTATTCATGTCTAACTTTGAGGTGCAGGCTGAATTAGATAACTTCGGTGACTTACAAAATTCAAACTATAATATTGTACTAAATGCATTAAAGAAATCCAAAAAGGATATTACCATTACACCAATATCAGAGGCCCGTAAAGGAAAACTGGGTGAAGTATATACTATAGAAGGTTATGTAACGGCAGGCACAGAAACCGGTAATGCGTTCTTTGATACCATTTATATTCAGGATGCAACTGGCGGTATGGATATCTTCCCTATTAATGAGCCTGGTATTAAATTAGGCCAAAAAGTAAGAGTTACAGGTACTTTAGCTGAATATGAAAATGATATGGAATTAATGGTTATGATTGCTTCTGTAATAGATACTAATATTAACTTGATTGAGCCGGAATTAGTAACTACTGCTGATGCTGCAAACTATGAAAAGTCAGGCGGAAAATTAATTAAAGTTCACGGTAAAGTAACAAAAGTAGAAAGAGTAGAGGGAACTGTATCTTACTTTATGGTAGAAGACGAAAGTGGAGTTCCAATCCGAGTATTTATTAACGGATATATCTTAAGTTCAACTGGTAATGACTCTACAACCAAACTTAAAGAAGGTGACGTAGTTTCAGCAATTGGCTTATCTTCCATGGATACAGAAGGTGTTAGAATTCGTGTACGTGACCGTGCTGAAATTGTATTAGATGAGATTCCACCTGTTAGAATCACAGATATAGCAGAAGTTCGTGAGGGTAAAGTGGATGAAGTATATACCGTTGAAGGCTATGTAACAGCAGGAACAAAAGCTGGTAATGCTTTCGCTGATATTATTTATGTGCAGGACGCAACCGGTGGTATCAGTGTAAATACACTACTTCTTGATAAGTTTGAAATCAAACTTGGTCAAAAGATAAGAATTACAGGTAAATTAAATGTAGTTGAAAATGACTGGGTATTAACGGCTTCTGAAGAAGAAATAATCGGTTCTGAGATTAAATTAATGGAGCCGGATTTGGTAACTATAGCAGATGCTGCTAATTATAAGAAGACCGGCGGTAAATTAATTAAAGTTTATGGTGAAGTAACAAGAGTGGAAAGAGTAGAAGATGCTGTAACTTCCTTTATGGTGAAAGGTGAAAATGGAGTTTCTATCCGAGTATTTATTAATGGATATATCTTAAGTTCAACTGGTTATGACCCTACAACCGAACTTAAAGAAGGAGATATGGTTACGGCAATCGGTTTAGCTTCCATGGATACAGAAGGTGTTAGAATTCGTGTACGTGACCGTGCTGAAATTGTATTAGATGAGATTCCACCTGTTAGAATCACAGATATAGCAGAAGTTCGTGAGGGTAAAGTGGATGAAGTATATACCGTTGAAGGCTATGTAACAGCAGGAACAAAGGTGGGTAATACATTTGCTGATATCATTTATATCCAGGATACAACTGGTGGAATTAGTGTAAGTATTCTTGTTCTTGATAATGTAAAACTTGGTCAAAAGATTAGAATTACAGGTAAATTAAATGCACACGAAAATGATCTGGTATTAATCGCTTTTGAAGAAGACCTAATGGATCCTGAAATTAATCTGATTAAACCGGAACTGGTTACTACAGCAGATGCCGCTAATTATGACAAGACAGGCGGTAAGTTAATCAAAGTTCAGGGTAAAGTAACCAAAGTAGAAAAAGTGAAAGATTTGGTATCTTCCTTTATAGTTAAGGATGAAAGCGGAGTTTCCATCCGGGTATTTATTAATGATTATATTATAAGCTCAACTGGTAAGGATCAAACAACAAATCTTAAAGCAGGTGATATGGTTACAGCAATCGGTTTAGCTTCCATGGATAAGGAAGGTGTTAGAATTCGTGTACGTGACCGTGCCGAAATCGTTATAACCAAACCAACTGACCCAACAGATCCAGGAGTTCCTCCAGTTAACCCGCCAAGTGGAACAGGAGTTGAAAGTAATGTTTCGGTAGAACAAAACGTTAGTGAAGATGGAACAAAACATGAAACTATAACCACGAAAACATCCGTAGACAGTAAAGGCAATCAAGTACAAGAAATTACGAAAGTAATTATGGACAGAAAGACGAACAAAGTATTAGAGACCATTACAGAAACCAGAATAGCGGATAGAAAAACTGGTTCTACTTTAAGAATGGTTATTACAAAAGGTGAAAAGAAAGAGGATATTAAGAGAGAAATGTTTATTGAAGCAGGAATCTCTGCATCTTCCGTAAAAGATAATAAAGCCATGGTAACATTAAACATTCTTCCGGAATATATAATGGAACAGTTTAAGACATTAGGCGGAAAAGTAAAAGTTAACGTATCCGTTGGAATGAATACTTCAAAATTGACCGCATTATTAAAAGACAAGAAAGTGAATGAAGTAAATATAACAATTCCAATCCCAGAAGAAATCACTTCCCAGGATAAGATTATATTTAATGAAATTATCTTAGGAAAAGATATTATCAATGAAGCCAGAAAACAAAAGCAAACAATTCGTGTTGTAGTAACTGATGATAAGAAACAAGAAATTTACTCCATAACTTTTGATGGTAAAGAATTAGGCAAATCAAAAGAAGTATTAGAGGATGTAAATGTATCATTAGAAATATTACAACCAAATAAACGAAATAAGATATTCAACCTAATTAACTCCACAATACCTGACAATGCAAAACACAGAGGTCTTGTTCTGGAATTGAAACAAAAAGGCGATCTTCCTGTAACAGCAAAAGTTAAGGTTTATGTTGGTAACCAAAAAGGATTTGTGGACGGAGATAAGGTATATGTATACCTGTTTAACGAAAAAGCTTCCATTGGCAAGAATCTGTATGACTTCCGATTAGAAGAAACAACAACTTCGTCCTTAGTAATTAGTAAAGGCGGATTTATTGAAATGAATATTCAAAAAGGTGGAAGTTATGTATTAATGCCAAAGAAAGCAAAGCAATCTATAGTAGCTGTTAACACAAATAAAGCGGCTGATGCTAAAAAAGAGACTAAGACAAAATAATACGCTGATTACAAAGGCTGAAAATCATAGATTAAAAATACATATTGATAAAATCTTTTCTCGAAAAGGATAACTGCATAAAAAAAGGGCTGCTGCAAAGTTTGCAACAGCCCTTTCTTATAGGAGATTATTAAAAGTTCTTATTATTCAATAGGGATATATTTCTGTTCTTCTATATTATTTTGGTTATTTTCCTTTGGGAATACAACGGATAAAATACCATCCTTAAAGGAAGCTTTAAAATCTTCTTCTTTTAAGCCTTCACCTACGTAAAAGCTTCTCTGGCATTTACCGCTATAACTTTCTTTGCGAATATATTTTCCTTTTTCATCTTTTACTTCAGTGGAAGATTGTTTATCCGCAGCTATTGTCAAATAACCATTGTTTAATTGCGCCTGTATATCTTCTTTCTTATAACCCGGCAATTCAACCTCAAGTTGATAATCGCTTCCCAGGTCTTTTACATTGGTGCTCATCCATCTGGAAGAAGATACGTTGAAAGCGGATGGAAAAGAAAACATATCATCGAAAACATTGTCTACAAATTTGTCATTAAAAAGTCTTGGTAATAACATATACATTCCTCCTTGAAATTTATTTATGAAGCTTGCTAATTCATAAGTTTTATTCTATTTGTTCTATATGTAATATAACATCTAAAATTAGCGCTGTCAAGAGGTGAGTGCTAATTTCACAAAAAATTCACAATTAAAAAGCTGCCGTAAACTATTATTCTAAAGCACAAATCGATGCTCCTGCCAAAAGCTAAAAACACCATTAATGATAGTTACCATGAAAATAGCAATACCTAACTGGGGCATATCCGCGAAAATCGCCACGGTACCACCAATCCATAATAAAATCGCCATTAAGTGGGTAAAGTTACTAAGAAAGATTAGCAGCGAAGATTTTTTCTTCTTTTCTTCAATTAAATTCTTACCCTGTTTTTTCTGCCTTTCTTCTGCTTCCGTGTGTGAAAGGCCCTCCGGATTTGTTCCAAGTGCCTTATAAACTTCAATAACAGGAAGTTTAAATATTAATTCTTTTGCATTTGAAGCCATGTCTTTACTACTCAATTTTCACCAATCCTTCTTTCTATAATGTAAAAAAGTTATGCCTTAACTTAGAAAACAAATGTGGATTATACTACTTTAATTTTGGGATTACAATTGATATTAAGAAACCTTAACACAATCTTTATATCCTTAGAAAACCGTGCGTAAATACTACAATATTGATATGGTGTAGTTATCTTTGGCTTAAAAGAATTTTTTCATTCATATGGAAGTGGTATAGAATGTAAAAGAATTTTCAAAGAGAGAACATTCCTGAAATAACAAAGATATCTCCCATAACAGACAGGAGATATCTTTGTTTTTATAATTGAACTGACTATTCTTTTTCTTCTTTAATTTTAAGATAGATACTTGTAAATATTTCATACATTTTTTCGTATTCATCGTTGCTTATTATTTGACGTTTAACGGAATATTCACATAAGAAACTGGAATATGCCACAAATTTAATAAACTGGGCAAGTAAGTTATATCGTTGTGTTTCATAATATTTTTTTATAATATCGTAATTATACAGGGTTATTTCTACAACAGTACTATCTGCTATATTATCAAGAACTTCTTGCATTTTATCAAATTTTGATTCTACAAATAATTCTTTTAAGTCTGTATTTAGATTATTAATTTCTTCAGTCAAGTTATACCTTCTTTCTATTTATATGTATATAGAGTATAGCAATTTGCCTATCCATTATAACATATCAGTTTCCTATTTGAAACAAAAATAAATCGGAATAAAACAATGGCTTAAGTAAAACTTAATTGCCGAAAAAGGAATTGACAAAAATAAATTTTTATAGTACACTTTATTAAGTGAAAGCACTAAAGCTTTAAAGCGGCTATGTGCTAAAGATAAGGATATTGGGATAATAACGGTTGTGCTGTTGAACAAAGTTGCTGTCCTAATTAAAAGGTGCTAAAGCACCAGAATCGAGGTTAGGTTGAAAACAAGTTTTCAACCCGGCAAATTGTCCTGGAACACAATTTGCTATGGTTATTAAGAAGCGCTAAAGCGCTAGAATCGAGGTTATTATGAAAAAAGGGAATAAAGCATTGGTAATTTTATCAGTCTTAGGATTAATTGGTACAGCACTAACAGGCTGCGGTAAGAAAGATGGGGTATTCAATATAGGTGTAAGCCAGTATGTAGAACATGCTGCATTGGATGCATCTTATAAAGGCTTTGTGGATGCGTTGGCAGAAGCCGGATATGTTGACGGTGAAAAGATAAAGATAGATTATCAAAATGCCCAGGGAGATCAATCCAATACCAATACCATTGCTACTAAATTAGTAAATGATAACAATGATTTAATATTGGCAATTGCAACACCTTCTGCACAAGCAGTTGCAAATGCTACGAAAGATATACCGGTATTAGTAACAGCTGTTACAGATCCCTATGATGCAGGTTTGGTAGAATCCAATGAAGTACCTGGAGGAAATATATCTGGAACTTCTGATTTAACTCCGGTTCGAAAACAATTTGAATTATTGACACAATTACTACCTAATGCTAAAAAAGTTGCCATTTTATATACATCAAGTGAAACCAATTCTAAAGTACAGGCACAAATGGCAAGAGATGCCGCAGCAGAATTTGGACTGGAAACCCTAGATGCCACCGTATCCAATACAAACGAAATACAACAAGTTGTGGAATCTTTAATTGGAAAAGTGGAGGCGATTTATGCTCCTACGGACAATTTAATTGCAAAGGCAATGCCAACTGTTGCCATGGTTGCAAATACCAATGAGCTTCCGATTATCTGCGGTGAAAAAGGTATGGTAGAAGCAGGTGGATTGGCTACATACGGAATAGATTATTATGAACTTGGTAAATTAACCGGTCAGCAGGCAGTTCAAATTATTGAGGGAAAAGCAACAGAAGACATGCCAATTGGATATCTGGCCGAAGAAAATTGTGAATTGACAATTAATGAAGAAGTTGCTAAACAGCTTGGTATTGAAATTCCCCCAGACTTAAGATAAATGGAAGCTTAAAATAAATGGAAGCTTAAAATAAACGGAAGATTAAAACAAGCAGAAGCCTAAAACAAGCAGAATTAAATAGAACTTGGTTCAATAAATTATATATTGGATTGAAAAAAGATTTTGCATTGCAAAGTCTTTTTTCGCCGTCTTATAGAAATAAAACAATAACAAGATGATTTTAGAATATAAGAGATACAAAATAAAGCGGTATGATAGCTGCAGAAAAGAGGCAAATATGAACTTATTACTGTCAATATTAAGCGGAATGTCCCAAGGATTATTCTGGGCTATTTTAGCATTTGGAATATATATTACATTTCGTATATTAAACTTTGCAGATATGACTTGTGAAGGAAGTTTTGCAACGGGAGGAAGCGTTTGTGCATTATTAGTGGCAGGATTTAACTGGAATCCGTTTTTAAGCCTGATTGTAGCAACACTGGCTGGAATGGCGGCAGGTGCTATAACCGGGTTGCTACATACAAAATTAAAGATACCTTCCATTTTAGCAGGTATTTTGACTATGATTTCATTATATTCTATAAATTTAAGAATTATGGGTCAATCCAATACACCGTTTTTACGTGATAAAAGAACGATTATTACAATGATAAAAGATTTATTACCACCGGCAAAAGAGTTAGGCATGAAAGATTCCACCTTGCAGATTTTAGTTGTCATAGTACTAGGTGTTTTATTCTCTGCTCTTATGATTGTATTTCTATATTGGTTCTTTGGGACAGAGATTGGCTGCGCTATTCGAGCTACTGGTAATAATGAAGCAATGGTGAGGGCACAGGGTGGAAACACCAATAAATACATTATCATAGGATTGGTAGTTAGTAATGGACTTATTGCTTTATCCGGAGCTTTGGTTGCACAAAGCCAGGGATACGCAGATGTAACCATGGGAGTTGGAGCGATTGTAATTGGTCTGGCCTCTATTATTATTGGTGAAGTGATATTTCACAAAAAGATATCTTTTGCTCACAAATTAATAGCCATTATAGTAGGTTCTATCATATACCGTATTATAATTGCAATTGTGCTATATATAGGATTAGATACCAGTGATTTAAAACTTTTAACTGCAATTGTTGTTGCCATAGCCCTTTCTATCCCGGTGATTAGAAAGAAAAAAGTTGTAGTGATACAGGAGGAAGACTAATGCTTAGAATAGAAAATGTATATAAAACATTTAATCCTGGAACCATCAATGAAAAAAGAGTTTTAAAGGGATTAAGTTTACATCTGAATCCTTCTGATTTTGTGACCATTATTGGGGGTAACGGTGCCGGCAAATCAACTATGTTAAATATGATCGCAGGTGTACATGTACCTGATGCTGGCAACATCATATTAGATGGAATCAATATAACCGGAATGCCGGAATACGAAAGAGCAAAATATTTAGGCAGAGTATTTCAGGACCCTATGATGGGAACTGCCGCCAATATGGAGATTCAGGAAAATCTTGCCCTTGCTTTCCGTAGAGGAAAAGGGCGAGGCTTAAAATGGGGAATCTCCAAGGAAGAAAAAACAAAATATACAGAGGCTTTAAAAATTCTGGATTTAGGATTAGAGACAAGATTAACATCCAAAGTTGGACTTTTATCCGGCGGACAAAGGCAGGCACTAACTTTGCTTATGGCTACTTTACAAAAGCCAAAGCTGTTATTATTGGATGAACATACGGCGGCTCTGGATCCTAAAACCGCCAATAAAGTACTGGAAATAACAGAACATATTGTAGAAAGCAATAACCTTACTGCATTAATGGTAACCCATAATATGAAGAATGCAATTCAGTATGGAAACCGCTTAATCATGATGCATGAAGGGAAAATTATATATGATGTTTCCGGAGAAGAAAAGAAAAATCTGAAAGTAGCAGATTTATTAGCCAAATTCGAAAATGCAAGCGGTGGTGAATTTGCAAACGATAGAATGATTCTTTCTTAATATAGAAGTAAAACATATAGAAATCCTTTACTTATTAGTACCCTTGTTCTGTATATAGACATAACAAAACAGGGGTATTATATTTATTAAAAAAGCTATTTAATTTCGCCAGCTTTTTTAAGTGCTATCTTAGTAATTACCGGCCCTATTAATTCATATATAACAGTACCACATAAAGTAATTGTTTTAATTTGATTACCATATTCAGGTACAACAGTCATGGCAACAGATGCAAGACCGATAGCAACTCCTGCTTGAGCAATTAACGTGTATCCTAAATATTTCTTAACTACATATTCAGCTTTGGATATTTTAGCTCCCAATGCAGCACCTAAAACTTTTCCAATCATACGGAAAATTATATATAAAGCGCCAATGAAACCAACTGTTGGTAGAATACTTATGTCAAGTTCTGCTCCGGATATAAAGAAAAATAACATAAAGATTGGCGGTGTTACTCTGTCTGTCTGTTCAAAGACGATATTGCTAACATTAGAAATATTTACATAAACTGCACTCATTGCCATACAGGCTAATAATGCTGAAAAACCAACCATATTGGAAATACCTATACAGAGCAAAACCATTGCAAATGTAACAGACAGGCGATTTCCGCGCCCTGTAAACCATCCTGTAAGATATTTTATAATAACACCAAGGATTGCACCAAAAATTAAGGCACCTACTATTTCAATTACTGGTTCCAGTATTGTTGCAGTTAAAGAAACCGCTTCTTTGGAATCAATGGTTTTCGCAATAGCTACTGATAAACCAAATGCCATAAGTGCTACGGCGTCGTCTATAGCAACTACGGGAAGTAACGTATCAGTTACCGGCCCTTTTGCTTTGTACTGTCTTACAACCATCAAGGTTGCTGCTGGTGCAGTGGCCGCTGCAATTGCACCTAATACAATGGAAAATGCCACTTCATTTCCTGTTGCAATTAAAATAGTATCAACAAATAATACTGCGCCAAATGCCTCAGTTATAGCTATTATAATTGGTGTTTTTCCAACTTTTTTTAAATAGGATAACTTAAATTCAGCTCCGATAGAAAATGCAATAAATCCAAGGGCAATTTCAGGAATAATAGAAAAACTTTCAATAACCTCTAAAGGTAATAAGTTTAAACAATAAGGCCCGGTTATTAAGCCAATAATTAGATATCCCGTAACATTAGGAAGGTGAATTTTTTTCATTAATTTGCTTGAAAGCAAACCGAGTAATAAAGCTATAGCCAAATAAGTGTAAACATTTAAATCCATTTCTATTCACCTAATCCTTCCACATATGTTATTGGAATAGAAAACATAATACCTGTATTTGGTGTGCTTAAGTCACCAATAATACTTTTTATAGTATTTCTGGTTACCATTACTTGTTCATCCTTTAATACAAACATTAAGACTTTAGTTTCTTCTTTATCTGTATCATCTACAATATGTCTTAAAATTCCGAATATCGGCAAATCTTCCATGTTAACAAGTGCATTTGCCATTCCGGTACCATCTAAAATAGTACCACCTTTTACACCACATTCTGCCAGCTCTTTTAAAAGTTTATCCATCAGGTCCACTTTTTTTAAAATTAATATTAATAGTTGCATATAAATCCATCCTTTCTTTTATATTTTACAACTTTAGTATAATATACCTGTTAAAATTTAATGTCAAGTTTTTAGATTTGTTTGATAATCATATATTTACTAAATATCAATAATTTGCTTAATTAAAACCAATTAAAATGTATTTAAAAAAATGTACCATTATTTGACTTTATATGATATAATGTATCAGTATTCGTGTTTTTAAACACGAATAAATATAAATTCGACAAACAAACGAAATTTGGAGGAAACATTAGAATGAGATTTCTTTCAATAGATAAAGCATTACCGGGAACTAAATTAGCTAAACCTATTTATGGGGCTCATGGACTTGTTTTAGTTCGAGAAAATTTTGAGTTAACAGAAGGAATTATATGCCGGTTAAAGGGACTTGGCTATCAAGGTATTTACATTGAAGATGAGATATCGGAAGATATTGTGCTTAATGATATTGTTAATGATGAAATCAGGCTGGAAGCAGCATTCCGACTGGAAGAGATGTTACGGAATAAAGGGAACATAGATACATTAAAGCCCTTAATCTCTGAGATAGTAGAGTCTGTCATTGAGAACAATGACGTAGTCATTAATTTAAACCGGTTGTGCGGACATCATCAATATACTTTTATACATAGTGTGAATGTTGGAATTCTATCCACCTGTATTGGTGCCAAGATGAAGTTTAACCGAAGAGAGCTGATCGAATTAGGTACTTCCGGTATGCTTCATGATGTTGGAAAGAAATACGTACCTTTGGATATACTTGATAAAAAGGGAAAACTGACGAAGGAAGAATTCGATGTGATTTTAAAACATCCGGAAAAAGGATATGACATGCTGTCAAGCTATTATGACCTTAGTTCCACAACTAGAGTTGGTGTTTTACAGCATCATGAAAGATTTGACGGTTCCGGTTATCCAAGAGGCTTAAAAGGTGAAGAAATATCATCCTTTGGCAGAATTCTTGCGGTAGCGGATACCTATGATGCCATGACCTCTGACCGTTCTTACCGGAAGGCATTTGGCGCTTCGGAAGTTTTGGAATACTTGCTGGGAACCGGAAATGTAGGATATGATTATAATATCGTAAATCATTTTACAAAATGCATTGCAGTGTACCCCATTGGAACCTGTGTTATGTTAAGTGATGGAACTCATGGTATCGTTATGCATAATTATTCTGACTGTATCTTAAGGCCGGTTGTTCGTAATATTCAGAATAAGCAAATCATCGATTTAAAAAATGATCCTAGCTATTTAGATGTTTGTATTAATGGTGTTATGTAGTAAATAAAAATAAGAAAATTGATTGACAATAAATAGTAAGATTGTTATCATAAATACAGCATGGCAAAGGTGTTCTGTTTAAGAATTGGAAACCTTTGCTTTTTTCGTATACGTAAATAAATTAGGATAACAATAATAGGGATAAAGGAGCGAAATTATTATGAGGCATTACACAAAACAGGATATTTATAGATTGGTAGAAGAAGAGGATGTGGAGTTTATCCGCTTACAATTTACCGATATATTCGGTAATCTGAAAAATGTTGCAGTAACTACAAGTCAATTGGAAAAAGTTTTGGATAATAAATGTGTATTTGACGGTTCTTCCATAGAAGGATACGCACGTATTGAAGAAGCGGATATGTATCTTCACCCGGAGCTTGATACCTTTGAAATTTTTCCATGGAGACCTCAACAAGGAAAGGTAGCCAGATTTTTATGTGATGTATATAAGCCGGATGGAACACCATTTGAAGGCGACCCCAGAAATATATTAAAAAAGGTTGTAAAAGAAGCGGAACAATTAGGATATGTTTTTGATGTGGGACCGGAATGTGAATTCTTTTTATTTGACCTGAAAGAAAATGGGGAACCCTCCAATAATTCCAGAGAACGAGGAGGATATTTTGATGTAGGACCATTGGATTCCGGTGAAAATGCAAGGCGGGAAATGGTTCTCACATTAGAAGAAATGGGATTTGAAATAGAATCTTCCCACCACGAAGTGGCACCGGCACAGCATGAAATAGACTTTAAGTATGATGACCCCATTAAGACAGCGGATAATATCATGACTTTTCGAATGGCAGTCAGAACCATTGCAAAGCGGCATGGGCTTCACGCTACCTTTATGCCAAAACCAAAGTGGGGAATTAATGGTTCCGGTATGCATATTAATATGTCTATTAAAAAAGATGGAAAAAATATATTTGATGATCCGAAAGGGAAATTAGGGTTAAGTGAAGATGCTTATCATTTTATAGCGGGATTGATGAAACATATGGAGGGGATCACTGCCATTACCAATCCGATTGTAAACTCTTATAAAAGGCTGGTTCCAGGTTATGAGGCACCGGTTTATATTGCATGGTCTGCCACCAGTAGAAGTCCTTTGATTCGGATTCCCTCCTCCAGAGGGATTGCTACCAGAGTGGAATTAAGAAGTCCGGATCCCTCTGCAAATCCTTATTTGGCATTGGCAGTCTGCTTGGCGGCTGGTTTAGATGGCATTAAGAATAAACTTACCCCTCCGGAAAGTGTAGACAAGAATATTGCGGTTATGACAAAGGAAGAGATGGAGCAGTGCAGCATTAAGTATCTTCCTGCCAATTTAAAAGAAGCAACTACGGCCTTAGAGCAAAATGAGTTTATTAAAGATGTTCTGGGTACTTATATATTTACCAGATATGTTCAGGAAAAGAAAGAAGAATGGAATCAATACATTGTTCAAGTATCTCAGTGGGAAGTTGATCAATATTTACATCGTATTTAATAAGAGAAAGCCAATCAGCATAATAAGCGATGGAGGTGATCGGATGTGCTGAGTATTATAGTTGCATTTCCAAAGATAGATGATGCGAAAAGTATAAAAAATACTCTTATTAAAAACGGATTTGAAGTGAATGCTACTTGCACCACGGGAGCGCAGGTAATTAGTATTATAGATGAATTGGATGGAGGTATTATAATTTCCGGATACCGGCTTCCCGATATGTATTTTAACGAACTGAATAATTATCTGCCCAAGGGGTTTGAAATGCTTTTGATTGCATCTCCTACAAAATTGGCAGAAAATACGGAGAGTAATATTGTCTGCCTGAGTATGCCCTTAAAAATCAATGATTTGCTTAATACGCTGCAAATGATGACCTACAACCATACACGGCGTAAGAGAAAAGAAAAGCAAAAGGGAAGAACGGAAGAAGAAAGGGCTGCGATCAACAAAGCCAAGCAAGTGCTTATGGTCAGAAATAATATGACAGAAGAAGAAGCACATCGATATATACAAAAAAATAGTATGGACAGTGGAGTTAATATGGTTGAAATGGCTGAAATGATTTTAAATTTACTATAATTAGAGGGACTTCACATTTCCGACCATTTCTATAATTTTTAAAATAGAAGATATTCCAGATAGGAGGCACACATGAAATTTACCAAGATGCAAGGCTGCGGAAACGATTATGTATATGTGAATTGTTTTAAGGAATCTGTGGAAGATGGAGCCAAAACAGCAATTAAGGTCAGCAACAGGCACTTTGGAATTGGTTCAGATGGGCTTATATTAATTAAACCTTCTGATAAAGCAGACTTTATGATGGATATGTACAATGCAGACGGTTCCCGTTCACAAATGTGCGGCAATGGTATACGCTGTGTTGCAAAATATGTTTATGATTACGGTTTGACAGATAAAAGAAATATATCAATTGAAACAGGTGCAGGTATAAAGTATCTGGATTTAAAAGTAGAAGATGACCATGTGACAGAAGTTACGGTGGATATGGGGACACCCATTACAGCCACTGAATTAATTCCTGTGGTTTCTGACCTGGAAAGTGTAGTTGCTGTACCTGTAACAGTGGGAGGAGTTTCATACGAAATAACATGTATTTCTATGGGGAATCCCCATGCAATTGTGTTTGTAGAGGATACAAAATCCATTGATATTGAAAAAATAGGTCCTTTGTTTGAAAACCATGCCATGTTCCCGGAGAGAACCAACACGGAATTTATTCATGTTTTGGATAGACATACCGTTGATATGCGGGTTTGGGAGAGGGGTTCCGGTGAAACCTTAGCATGTGGAACAGGAGCCTGCGCCAGCGTATATGCCTGTATTTTGAACGGATTAACAGAGGATGAAGTAAAGGTGAGACTATTAGGCGGAGAGCTAAAGATAAAATATGACAGGGATAAGAACACTATATTTATGACAGGGCCGGCAGTAACGGTATTTGAAGGAGAATTATATGTTTAAAATTAATGAGAATTATTTAAAGCTACCCGGAAGCTACTTATTTTCTGATATTGGTAAAAAAGTAAAAGCTTTCACAGAAGCAAACCCTGATAAAAAACTTATCCGTCTTGGTATTGGAGATGTTACCCTTCCGCTGGCGCCGGCAGTAATTAAAGCATTGCATAAAGCAACGGATGAAATGGCAGTAAAAGAAACCTTCAAAGGCTATGCACCGGATCTTGGCTATGAATTCTTAAGAAGTGCCATTGCTGAAAATGATTTCAAAGTAAGAGGGGTTAATATAGCTATAGATGAAATCTTTATCAGCGATGGTGCTAAGAGTGATTCCGGCAATATGGTGGACATCTTTGCTGCAGACAACAAAATTGCAGTTTGTGACCCTGTCTATCCGGTTTATATTGACACCAATGCTATGGAAGGAAGAACTGGTAATTATCTGCAGGAGCAGGGTAAATGGAGCAATATCATTTATATGCCTTGTACGAAAGAAACTGATTTTGCACCGGAACTGCCGAAAGAAGAACCGGATATCATATATTTGTGCTTTCCTAACAACCCTACAGGAGCTGCTATTAATAAAGCAGAGCTGCAAAAATGGGTTGACTACGCCAATAAAATAGGGGCAGTTATTATATATGATGCTGCTTATGAAGCATATATTTCAGAAGAGGATGTACCACATTCTATCTATGAATGTGAAGGTGGGAAAACCTGCGCCATTGAAATCCGAAGTTTTTCTAAGAATGCAGGCTTCACCGGAACAAGACTTGGTTTTACCGTAATTCCAAAAGAATTAAAATGCGGTGAGGTAATGTTAAATAGCCTGTGGGCAAGACGCCATGGTACTAAATTTAATGGTGCTCCTTACATTATTCAGGCAGCAGGTGCCGCTGTTTATACCGAAGAAGGAAAGAGACAAACAAGGGAACAAATTGCCTATTATATGAATAATGCAGAGGTAATCCGTGAAGGTCTAGCTGGGTCTGGTTACAATGTATCCGGCGGTGTGAATGCCCCCTATATTTGGTTGGAAACACCAAAGAATATGACTTCATGGCAATTCTTTGATTATTTATTAAAGGAGGCTAATGTGGTGGGAACTCCGGGATCCGGATTTGGCCCAAGGGGAGAGGGATATTTTCGTCTTACTGCATTTGGAACCTATGAAAATACCTTAGAAGCAATGGAAAGAATCAAGAAGTTGTAATTTGATAAATTAAAAGTATATCTATATATGGAAAAGGGAGTAATCACTGTAATGGAACCAGTGTGATACTCCCCATTTTCAATTAATGAAATATTTATAAATATCCACTATTATGAGAAATAGGGAGCAAATGGTAAAAAACTATTTGGATTATTTGTATAAAAAACAAATCCATTTATGTCATTTTTTGGATGATATTACAATTTATATGGAAATTTCCATGGGATTCATGTATAATGTATTGGTACGGAATATTGGGTTCGTCCAAGGAATACATTTTAAATAGAATATTAGGTAAGTGAGACAAGTTTAGTACAAACTTCAAGACACAGGACTATGTTACATAGTTTCAATTAAGCTAAACTATAGAAAAATATATCTGAAAGGAATGAAATACATTATGTTATACCCGGAATACGTGAAGAAAGGCGATGTCATAGGAATTACTGCTCCTTCAGACGGCAATAAAAAAGAGACGGATTTTGTAAGGCTGGATAATGGTAAGGAACAATTGAAGAAAAGAGGGTATAAGGTCATAGAAACAGCACATGTCCGTACCAGCAACAAGGGCAGAAGCACCGATCCAGGGACAAGGACAAAAGAATTGGAAGAATTAATAGATAATGATAGTGTAAAGTGGATTATATCTGCAAAAGGCGGAGACTTTCTGCTGGAAATGCTTCCTTTGATGGATTTTGACCGTATAAAGGCTAACCCTAAGTGGATACAGGGCTATTCAGATAATTCAGGACTAACTCACACTATAACCACCCATTGTGATATAGCAACACTTTATGGTTGTAATTTTAATGACTTTGGAATGGAGATGTGGCATAAAGCCATAGAAGATAACCTTCAACTAGTGGAAGGAAATATAAATACTATGGATAGTTTCGAGCAATATGAAGACGGTTTTTATGATCGGGTTACCGGATTAGAAGGATATCATCTTGAAAAACCTGTTTGCTGGAGAAATTTACAGGGCGAAGATGAGATCAATATGTCTGGAAGATTATTAGGAGGCTGCCTGGATGTACTGCTTCATATGGTGGGCACAAGATTTGACCGGACGAAGGAATTTATTGAGAAGTATAAAGATAACGGTATTCTCTGGTATTTAGAGAGTTATGCACTGGAAAGTGAAGCTTTAACTTTAGGATTGTGGCATTTAAAAGAGGCCGGATGGTTTCAATATACGAAAGGTTTTATATTCGGAAGACCTGCTTTTTTCGATCAGGATTCTGAGATCTCTTATGATGAAGCAGTTCTGTCTGTATTAGAGGAATTTCATGTTCCTATTATATTAGATGCAGATATTGGACATAAACCACCCCAGATGACTATAGTGAATGGAGCTATAGCTAAGATACACAGTAAAGATGGTAAAGGCACTGTGAGTTATAATTTTATTTAAAAATAAGTTATATTATCTTCTTAGAAGTGGAACAATGGTGATTGGGGGCGCAATTCATGAGTAATAACAATGGGATAGATGGCAAGTACGGCAGGTACGAAAAGGAATCTATCTCCGGTGATAATCCGAAAAAGGATGGATTGACACAAAAGAAAATTAGAATTGAAAAGAATGGCCCAAAAGATAAACTATTTTTAATAATACATAAAATTAATAACAGTAATTTGGTAAAAGAAGTAAAGAAAAATAAATGCTTTAACCGGAAGGAGAAGGAAAATATTAATGAACATGCCTTACATGGAACTATTTTAAATAGTATACGTAATGCATGGAATGGCAAAGAATATTTATTTCAGATAACTTGTTTTTATCAATTGGTCATTATTTATCTTGAATTGATTTTTCACCTTCTCACCTTTCAAAGCTTGAATGGCAAAATACTATTACCTATAGTATTTGCCATACCGGCGGGTGCCGTACTTGGATTTATCAGCGGAATATTTGGAAAACAGTTGAATCAGATACTTATATGGATATTCACTACGGTATTATGTTTGATATTTAGCACCCAGCTGGTATATAACTATGTTTTTAAAACCTTTCTTTCTGTTTATTCCGTCGGGATAGTAGGAAGAGATGTGTTAGAATTCTTTGATCAGATCTTAGCTGCTATTGGAAATAATCTGATTGGAATCTTCTTATTATGTACACCTCTGATTTTCTTAAAAATACTCATGAAAAAGAAGCAGATTGATATGAATAAAAAGCCTATAGGCCCACAAGTTACTGCACTAACTTGTTTTATTGTTGTACATTTTATTGGAGTGCTTATCCTTCCTATCTATGGAAAGGAAACCTATTCTCCCTATGATATATATCATAGAACCTGGGTTCCGGAAATGAGCGTAGAGCAATTAGGGGTGTTAACCAGTACCAGATTTGATGTGAAGCGGTTAATTACTGGAGAAAGTTTTACTTCTTTGGATGCAGATTTATTCTTAGATAAAAATCCTAAGTCATTGGCAGCAGGTGTTAAGGAGAATAAAAAAGATACACTTAATAAAGACAATAGTGAAAAAGATGCAGTAATAAAGGTAAGACCAACACCTACCCCTATTGTTATGGATACCTCCCCCAATATATTGGATATTGATTTTGAAGCTTTGGCAAAAGAAGAAACCAACGAAGCTGTAAAAATGCTGCACCAATATTTTGCAGCTTCAGAACCTACTAAGAAAAACAAATATACAGGAATGTTTGAAGGCTATAATCTGATTATGTTCACCGCAGAGGGATTTTCTCCCTGGGCTGTGGATAAAGAAATCACGCCTACACTATATAAACTAACTCATGAAGGATTTATTTTTGAGAATTTCTATACACCTTTATGGTGGGCAAGTACCATAGACGGAGAGTATGCAGCCTGTACAAGTTTAATACCTAAGTCCGGAGTTATCAGTTTTTATAAAAGCGGAAGCAATGCTATGCCCTTTACGTTAGGACATCAGTTTAACAATAAAGGCTACACCACCCGAGCATATCATAATCATACCTATACTTATTATAAGCGGCATATATCCCATCCCAATATGGGATATGAATATAAAGGAGTGGGAAATGGCCTTGAAGTAACAGAAAGCTGGCCGGAATCCGATCTGGAAATGATAGAGGTAACCATGCCGGAGTATATAGATGACCAGTCTTTCCACACCTACTATATGACAGTGAGCGGACATATGAATTATACCTTTTATGGGAATCGAATGTCTGATAAGAACAAAGAAGCAGTAGCTCATTTACCTTACTCTATGGAAGCCAAAGCCTATATTGCCTGTAATGTGGAATTGGACAGAGCTTTGGAAAAACTGATTAGTGAGTTAGAGGAGAAAGGCATAGCAGATAAAACAGTGATTGCCCTTAGTGCAGACCATTATCCATATGGCCTGGAAAAGGATAAGATTGATGAGCTGGCAGGGCATAAAGTAGAAGAAAATTTTGAACTTTATAAGAATCATTTTATCCTATGGTCCGGAAGTATAAAAAACCCCATCTTCATAGATAAGCCATGCTCCAGTTTGGACATTATGCCCACTTTGTCAAATTTATTTGGATTACCTTATGATTCCAGGTTGTGTATGGGCAAAGATATTCTATCGGATTCTACTCCTCTGATAATGTTTTCCAACCGAAGTTTTATTACGGATAGGGTCATGTATAACAGTAAAACAAAAGATATTATAAAACTGACTGAAGAAGAAATTCCCAAAGATTACATCAGTATTATGAACAAAATTGTAAATAATAAGTTCCTTATATCGGAAAGTATATTAGAAGAAGATTATTATAGTTATATATTGCCTATATTAAAATAAATATTGCTAATAATATAAACACTAACTTATGAAAGGTGATTTGTAAAAATAACAATACGTAAAAATTGCTCTTGAAATATATAATGTTATATGTTAATATAAGTCAACAGCAAAGGCGTTGGATACACAAAAAGACGATACCTTTGCCTTTTTGTATATTTTTAAAATCGATACAAAATAAGCTGTGAAAGAGACTGACCTATGTGGATTGCATTTATAGACAGGAATGGTGTGTCACCGACTGAGAGCATACCTTTGATGATAGACATAGGAAGGAACACTCTGGAGCTCACGGGTTGAATGGGAAGTTAAAACTGACTGTAGTAGGTTCGTGCGTGACACGCGTTAAGTGGAAAGAGAGGAGAATTTTGATTCTCAAAGCGGGTGGTACCGCGGGAAATAAATCTAAAAGAGTATCCCGTCCCGAGTATATATGTTGCAGAATAAACTCTGTATCCTATATACTCGGGACTTTTTATTTGTTTCGGGTATATATCCTAAATTATTTTTTAGATTGAAATCAAAGTTAGATATTCACAGGAAGCTTGTTATATTTTCATATTCAAGTTGGTAGATATTTAATTTAGGATAAGGATCACAGAAACAGGTGAAAGGAGAAGATTGAAAAATAATGTTTTTCAATGGAAATTTGCATTTAAAAACAAATTTCCGTCATTATTAAAAGGCGCTAAGATGCCAGAATCGAGGATACTATGGATTATGTAAAAGGATTAGAAGGAAAAAGAATATTTGAAATCAGTGAGGTTTTATCCGGTGATTGGATAGGAAAAGAAATTACTATAAAAGGAGCCGTTCATACCATACGGGATATGAGCCAGTTTTCTTTTATTATTCTTAGGAATTACCAAGGATTGTTTCAATGTGTTTTGAAAGAAGGTAATATACAGGACTTCCAAGTAAAAGATGTAAGAGAAGGTGCTACGGTAGAAGTGAAAGGCATCTTATCAGCGGAAGACCGTGCACCAAACGGATTTGAAGTAAGGATAAAACATATCCGGATTTTATCCGTACCGGCAGAGGATGCTATAATGCCTCTTCCCATCAGTAAATGGAAATTAAATACCTCTTTGGAAGCAAAATTATCTTTAAGGCCGATTTCCCTAAGGAACATTCGAGAAAGAGCTGTATTTAAAATTCAGGAAGGTATTGTAAGAGCCTTTCGTGATTTCTTATTTACACAACATTTTACAGAAATACGAACACCGAAAATTGTTGCCGGAAATGCAGAAGGGGGAGCCAATGTATTTAAATTAGAATACTTCGGTAAGAAAGCCTTCTTAGCTCAAAGCCCACAATTTTATAAGCAGACAATGGTAGGTGTTTACGATAGAGTATTTGAAGCCGCTCCGGTATTTCGTGCGGAGAAGCATAACACTACAAGACATTTAAACGAGTATACCAGTTTGGACCTTGAAATGGGATATATTGACGGATTTGAAGATATTATGGATATGGAAGCGGAATTGTTAAAGTATATATTTGCATTCTTAGAAAAAGAATACCCGAAAGAAATTAAAATATTAGGTATTACCATTCCAGAGGTTTCTAATATTCCGGCAGTACGTTTTGACGAAGCAAAAGTTCTGGTATCTGTAAAATATAACAGAAAAATCAAGGATCCTTATGATTTGGAGCCGGAAGAAGAAACCTTAATCGGAGCGTATTTTAAAGAAGTTTATAACAGTGACTTTGTATTTGTAACACATTACCCCTCTAAGAAAAGACCTTTCTATGCTATGGATGATCCTGCTGATTCAAAGTTCACATTAAGTTTTGATTTATTGTTTAAAGGGATGGAAATTACAACCGGTGGACAAAGAATACATTCCTACGAAGGGCAAGTGGATAAAATGATAAAAAGGGGCATGGATCCAGAGGAATTCAGTAACTATTTAATGATATTTAAACATGGAATGCCCCCTCATGGCGGATTGGGGATCGGATTAGAACGTCTTACCATGAAGCTTCTGGATGAGCAAAATGTAAGGGAAACCACCTTGTTCCCAAGAGACGTATCAAGATTGGAGCCATAATCTCATAAGACCATAAATGAAAGGAGTAATTTATGAATATTACAGATGAAACCATTGAATATGTAGCTGCTCTGGCAAAATTAGAATTAAGCAGCGAAGAAAAAGAAAAGGCAAAAAAAGATTTAGGAAGTATTTTAGCATATATGGACACCATGAATGAGTTGAATACAGATAACGTAGAGCCTATGTCACATGTATTCCCAATAAAAAATGTATACCGTGATGATATTGTAACCAATGGACCAAACAGAGATATTCTGTTAAGCAATGCACCGAAACAAAAAGATGGATGTTTTATGGTACCGAAAACCGTTGAATGACTGTAATCTGATTGTGCAGCGTATAAAGTTGTCTTATTAGAAAGCATTAAGTGCTGGAAACGAGGTAAATATGGATGTAACAAGTTTAACTGCCCTGGAGCTGGGCAGGAAAATTAAGAATAAAGAAATAACAGTTGAAGAAGCAGTCAAAGCCCAATTGGAACGAATTAAAGCAAAGGATAAAGAGTATAACTGCTATATAACTGTTATGGAGGAAGAAGCACTTGCCCGTGCAAAAGAAGTGCAGCGACTTATGGAGGAAGGAAAATTAGATTCACCCCTTGCCGGTGTTCCTATGGTCATAAAAGATAATATCTGTACAAAAGGTGTTAAAACCACTTGTGCCTCAAAAATGCTTTATAATTTTACCCCACCCTATCATGCAACAGTGGTGGACAAATTATTAAAGGCAGGGGCAGTTATTATAGGAAAGGCTAACATGGACGAGTTTGCTATGGGAAGTACCACAGAAACCTCCCATTTTGGTGAAACCAAGAATCCACGTAATACAGAATATGTACCAGGTGGCTCAAGCGGCGGTTCTGCAGCAGCAGTAGCGGCAGAAGAAGCATTCTATGCCCTGGGTTCTGATACCGGGGGCTCCATTCGCCAGCCCAGCAGTTTTTGTGGAGTAACCGGAATAAAGCCAACTTACGGTACGGTTTCCAGGTACGGTTTAATCGCTTATGCCTCCTCTTTAGATCAAATCGGTCCAATAGCCAGAAATGTATCTGATTGTACTGCGGTACTGGATATTATATCAGGCTATGACAGCAAGGATTCAACCTCTGTAAAGAGAGAAGATTATCAGTATAGCAAAGCTTTGGTTGATAATGTGAAAGGTATGAAAATAGGTATACCTAAGGGTTATTTTGGATCAGGTCTGGAGGAAGAAGTAAGTACCAGCATTCTTGCTGCAGCTGAAGTGTTAAGAGAAAAAGGTGCCATAATAGAAGAATTTGAACTGGATGGAGTAGATTATGCTATTCCGGCTTATTATGTAATAGCATCTGCAGAAGCAAGTTCTAACTTATCCCGATATGACGGCGTAAAATATGGATACCGCACAGAAGACTTTGAAGGACTTCAGGAACTGTATAAGAAAACAAGAAGTGAAGGTTTTGGAAATGAAGTAAAACGAAGAATGATGATTGGTGCCTTTGTATTAAGTTCCGGATATTATGAAGCATATTATCAGAAGGCCTTAAAAGTAAAAGCCCTGATAAAAGAAAGTTTTGATAAAGCATTTGAAAAATATGATATTATTCTTGGACCAACAGCCCCTTTAACAGCACCGAAATTGGGTCAGAGTTTATCAGATCCTTTAAAGATGTATCTTGGAGATATTTACACGGTGTCTGTTAATCTTGCCGGACTTCCTGCCATAAGCCTTCCCTGCGGAATAGACAGCAAAGGACTTCCCATTGGCCTACAGCTGATTGGAAAACATTTTGGCGAGAAGGATATTATTCGTGCAGCTTATAGTTATGAGCAAAGTAGATACTAATATTATTCTGTGCAAAATTTATATAATGCTCTTCTTAGCCTATAGGCATGAATTAGATAAGCATTGTAAGTTGGAAAGGAAGATTCACGTATGAAATCATATGAAACGGTTATTGGTTTGGAAGTTCATGTGGAATTGGCAACGGAAACCAAGATATTTTGTGGATGTACCACACAGTTTGGCGGAGAGCCCAATACACATTGCTGTCCGGTATGTACAGGAATGCCGGGGACACTTCCGGTTTTAAATAAAAAAGTTGTTGAATATGCAATGGCTGCAGGTCTTGCATTAAATTGTAAAATAAATCAAAAGTGTAAATTTGACCGTAAAAACTATTTTTACCCGGATTTGCCAAAAGCATATCAGGTATCTCAGTTATACCTGCCTATTTGTCATGACGGAGGTATAGAAATCGAAGTGGATGGAGTAAAGAAAGTTATCGGTATCCATGAAATCCATATGGAGGAGGATGCAGGCAAGTTAACCCATGATCCCTGGGAAGATTGTACTTTGGTAGATTACAACAGATGCGGTGTGCCTTTAATAGAAATTGTAAGTGAACCGGATATGAGGTCCGGGGAGGAAGTAATAGCCTATCTGGATAAATTAAAATTAATCTTGCAATATCTTGGAGTATCCGATTGCAAGATGCAGGAAGGCTCCCTTCGTGCAGATATTAACCTATCTGTTAGAGAAGCAGGTGCTAAGGAATTTGGCACAAGAACAGAAATGAAAAATATGAACTCCTTTAAAGCAATTGCCAGAGCCATTGAAGGAGAGAGAAAACGTCAGATTGAACTGTTGGAAGAAGGAAAACTTGTAGTTCAGGAAACAAGGCGCTGGGATGATAATAAAGACACCAGTTTTGCCATGCGTTCCAAAGAAGATGCCCAGGATTACCGGTATTTTCCAGAGCCTGACTTAGTACCCATGGAGATTAGCGATGAATGGGTAGAGGCAATCAGAAGCCGCCAGCCGGAACTTCGGGATGAAAAAATGCTTCGATATGAAAAGGAATATGATATTCCAGCATATGATGCGGGAATTATTACCGGTTCCAAAAGGCTGGCAGATATTTTTGAGGAAACAGTTGCCATATGTAAGAAACCCAAAGAAGTATCCAACTGGCTTATGGTTGAAACCATGCGATTATTAAAAGAATCGGAAATGGAACCGGAGGATATTAGTTTTAAGCCTGATAATCTGGCAAAATTAATCGAACTGATTCATGAGGGTAAGATCAACCGGACGGTTGCAAAAGAAGTATTTGAGAATATTTTTAAAGATAATATCGATCCGGAAGCTTATATAAAAGAACATGGATTAATAATGGTAAAGGATGAAGGGGCATTGCGTAGTGTGGTTGAAAAAGTCATTGCAGCTAACCCGGAATCTGTTGCAGATTATCAAGGCGGTAAGGATAAGGCCCTGGGCTTTTTAGTTGGCCAGACGATGAAAGAAATGAGGGGCAAGGCAGACCCGGTAATGATAAATCGAATCTTGAAAGAACTATTATAGATGAGGTCATCAGCAATTTAAGGATTGTCGTTAAGAGCCAGTGATGGTATTCCATCTTTCATAGTAAGCTTAAATAATTAAACGAAGCAGAAAAGGATATCTTGCCTATTATTTTGTTCGGAGATATAATAACATATATAAGCTTTCCAAATGTTACACTAATAAAATAAAATTAGTCGAGGTATCTGGTATGGAAGAAAAAAGGCAGAATAAGCGTTTCCCTGTTAAATTGGAATTGGAAATATCATCTTTATTTAAACAAGATAATGTAAAAGTAGATAATATTCATGCACCCATTGAAGTTATGAATATATCCAGGAATGGAATTGGATTTCGTTCAGCAAGTGTATTACCTTTAAATTATTATTTTAATGCTAAGATTCAATTAGGTGACAGTGATTCCTCTCTATATTCCGTAGTTAAGATTATAAGACAGCAGGTAATAGAAGAGAATATGTATTTCTACGGCTGTGAACTGGTGGGTATGTCCTCTGTACTAGATTATATCTTTGATGAATTTCAGGAAGAGATGAATAAGGATTGAAAGAATAGTTTTTATAAGTGATTTTACTTTCAATATATAGTACAAATAAATGGACAAAACAAAATGGTATGTAAAGCTAACACTGATTTTTGGAGTTAATTTTACATACCATTTCTATTATTTAATGTCGCTAGTTCTATTTTTTAATATTATTTTTGTTATTTCTATTAATGTATTCTCATTATTTTTAGTAAATTTATATTTATCAGATTGCAGGATAAGCTATGGTTCTCAGCTAATTTAGGCTCTTATATCGAAATTATAACGAGGTACAATAGATGAATTTTCTTGTTTCGTGAATTCTTCAACAATATCCAAATCTTTTTCTCTTATTAACACCTCAGCATTTAAAGAATAACCTTTCTTTTCTAAAGCTGTTTCTAAAAGGGGCATATTGGCTGATAAAAGGTTTGAGGTATCCTTATCATTTATATAGAACTTGCTTACCAGATTCTTGTTATGAAGATCCACATGAATATCCAAAGGTCCGAGGTGTTCCATATCCAAATGAAGGAGTACGCTGATTCCCTCTTCGGCAGTGCGCCTTTCCTTTTTTCTTGTGTAAACAAATAGTTTACTGTTGGCAACTTGTTCTTTTAGCTTTATTGGCAGCTGAAAATATGTAAAAAAATCATTTATATGGCTCATAAAACTAATATTCTCCTGTAAATGACCAGCCTGCCCATATAGACTTTCCTGGCTGCCCTGAAAAGAGGAGGATATAAATTCTTTTACATTAGTCAGTTGCTTCGACAGATTATCATAATAGTCATCTACGATTCCCTCTTTCGTTAAGGACTTCGGAGTTAAAGTCCATTTAGATATTAATTCTTCTTTCATAAGGGTTTTGTATTCTTTAGAAGAAAACAACCTGCGGATGGAAGATTCAGAAACCGTACTTAGTTTATTTTGAATCCATTTTAATAGTTCGTTGGTGGAAATATCACCGGATTGAATCTGGTCTTTTACTTCCTTTGTCAATGAGAAATCATCTAAATTCTGTAACAAATGGGTTCTATCCCTATCTGTAAGATATTCACTTATGAGATTCACTGGATTACTATTTTGTAATGCTTCAAAGGCTGATAAAATATGTTGTATGGAGGATTGGGTATTGCCCTCCATTAAGTTGTTAATATCATTGAAAGAACCAGTTGGGAATGCCTCTTTTAATAATTCTGCAACTTCTTTCATATTAGCGGTACCATTCATAATATTCTGCAATAACTTTTCTGAAAATAGCAATTTAGCAGACGAATCACTTTCTAAAAATCTGGTAAGTTCTAATCGTTCACTTGCAGAAAGAACAGCCTCATTTAACAGCTGCTTAGATTCCGCTGAGTGTGAATCCGCTGTAAGTGGAGGCAGGTCCGGATTCACGATGGGTGCTTCTGATGCAGAAGGGGCATCTGGGGAAGTTAACCTCATGTTTGCTTCTTTACCTTCCATGGAATCATTTAATGAAGGATTTTGTAAAACAATGTTTAATAATTCATTGCCTTTTGTTATTATTTCAGCATAAGATTTACTGCTAAGTTCTTCAAATAAATCAGGAATTTTGTTGGATAAACTTGCAATATCTTTTAAAATATTCTGCTCTGAATTACTCAAAGAATTTAAGATGTCAATATTACCTTTTGTAACAGGAATATGATATTTGTTCATAAAAACCAGGGTGTCTATGGAGACCTCCTTAAATGCTATGGATTGCTTAATCAGTAATCCTAGTGTATTTTTATCAATGGGCATCTGCTGATTTAATAAAGCCCTAACAATGCCACGATTTCTAATATTCTTACCAAGTCCTGCGGCTTCTAATGCTTTATCTATGGTAGTGTCAGGAAGAGTTACCTGGCGTTCACTTAATATTTTTAATGATAGGCTTTTTAAAGAAACCTCCTCTACCTGGAAAGTAACATTTTCTCCAATTGAAAGCTGATTCCCCTCTTCTAACTTGTCGGTTAAAATCCGTCCGTCTTCTAATTTTACGCTGACTTCGTTGCTGCGAAGATCCAATACTTCCCCTCGAATAATCTGGCCTTTTTCTAATCCTACAGTGTTGTTGACAGGATAAGAAGAATTGGGTACCGAGGCTGGGGAAGAGGAGGAAGAAATCTTAGACTGACCATTGATAGCAGTACTATAAATAGCCTCGCCCATATTTTTATTGGGTTGTGAAATATTATTATTTATCATATAAAACCTCCAAGGGGTTACAAATCAATAGATTCAATCATTATATCGGTTAATAAGGTGTAAGAATTAATCTTTATTGGGAGCCTTCACTGGAAAGTTACTGGTAGGGATATAGATGTTAAAGGTGGGTAATATATAGTAATTAAACATGAGTTTGAAAACAGGTACTTTATTGTTTGGAAAATAATAAAAATATCAAATTTTTATAGAATATGACTGAAAATAATTGACATTTTGCTGCTGATTTTGTATAATATATGGAAATAAATAAAGTTGTCTATATATAATTTACATATATAGTAAGGAGAATTCAATACATATTGCACAAAAGATAGGTGTCTATTTTGACCAATATTAGATTAAGTATTAAATTGGAATTAATGACTTAAGAAAAGACTGACTTAAGAAAAGACTGACTTAGGAAAAGACTGACTTAGGAAAAGACTGACTAAAGAAAAGGCTGACTAAAGAAGAAAAGACTGCAGAGGCTTGCGAAAGCTGGTTATATAAGGGACGCTTCTTAATATAACCTAATATACTTAGGATATGGATAAAAGAAAATATCTTATTCAGGAGGAGAATAATGCTTAAGTATATTGTTTTATTTAAATTTCGTGATCCAGAAGAATGTCTTACAACAGTCATTGAAAAACTACATAGCATGGAAGGGGTTATACCTGAGATTTTATCGATGGAAACCGGAATAGATATCTGGCATAATGAGCAGAGAAGTTATGATCTTGCTCTTATTTGTACCTTTAAGGATATGAAAGCGGTTGAAGTATATGATAAACATCCTTTTCATGAGAAAGTAAGAGAATATATTTATGCTCACAGGTTGGATGGAAAAACTGTTATTTATGAAGTAGAAGCGTGAATTAAAATACATTGTTTCTGCCGTAAGGCAGAAACAATGTAGGAGCATGCCGCATCGGTATGTTTGAAAGGAGTATGGATATATTAATGAAAATAAACAATGTCGGAGGAATCATAGTTGCTGCCAGTATAAGAAGGGCAAGGCCAATGCTTCAATTAGGCTCTATTCCTATTGTGAAGAGGGTTGTTCTTGCATTTCAACAGGCAGGGATATTTCCCATTGTCATAATTACCGGAACCCAGGAGGATGAAGTAAGACATGAGCTGTCGGAATATGGGGTGATTTTTTTAAAGAATGAAGATTGCCAGGAAGCAACCATGTTTGATTCTTTAAAAATAGGTCTTAGCTATTTTCAGGATAAATGCAGCCATATTGCGATTACACCTGTTAATTCCCCTATGTTTTCTCCAGAAACTCTAAAAAAACTACTTGATACAAAGGGTGAAGTTACATACCCGGTTTATAAAGAAGAAGAAGGTTATCCTGTACTCCTGTCATCATCAGTTATTCCTGGCATATTGCATTATAAAGGAGAAGACGAATTTAAAGGTGCTATTCATTCATTACAGAACTGCCATGTAAGAGTTGAAGTAGAGGATGAAGGAGTGGTTCAGGATGTACATAGTTATGAACAATTACAGAAACTTCTTGAACAGCATAATCGTGCCCTTATGCAGGCAGCGGTAGGACTTAGTATCGAGAAAGAATCTGTATTTTTTAATAATCGGACAAAGCTGCTTTTATATCTGATATCTGAAACCAAGTCAGTTAATAAAGCATGTGAACTTATGTCTATGTCTTATACCAAGGCATGGAAGGTCTTAAATAAATTGGAATTTGAACTTGGTTATACTATTATTCAAAGGCGGCAGGGGGGAAGCAGGTATGGAAGAACTCTTCTGACAGAAAAAGGTATGGAATTCCTTTTGGCGTATTTTGAGTATGAAGATAGGGTAATTCGATTTGCACAGTCGGAATTTGTCAGAATATTTAAGAAAAATCAACTAATTTGACAGAACAAATTACATTTAGAAACAAGTTGAAAGAAAACTAGCTCCCGTTTATAATTTAATTATAAACGGGAGCTAGTTATATTTATGCCATGTGAAAGTATGGATATTGCAGTTAATTCCAACTTATTTTCATGTGAGGTAAGAAATCAGAAACTTATTTCTTACCTAATTATAATTATATTCCTGGGTATTAAGATTTCCCCTTTCAGCTAAGGGTTGCCAAAAAAATATATAATTAGGAGGTAAATTAGTATGGGTATCATTATTGATGAGATGGAAGGCAAATTAAGGCCACCATCAATAGGAATGAAACCTTATGAAGCAAAGGTTATTCCATTAATTACAGGTGAGGATATGTTGGTTCGTGAAGTAACTTATGATGAGATTCCTTTATTGATGGAAACAATCGAGCCCTTAATGAAACAGCCTAAGGATTTCTATGACATCGTTGCTTCGCGTATCTATGCAGAGCTTCTTGGAATGTACCGTTACAGAGTACGGGATGAATACTGCTTTGTAGGAGCTATTGATGGTGAAATCGCAGGTATTGTTAACGGACGTCTTGTAAATGAGAAGCTTGGTATGTCATACCATACAATAACACTTAGGCGTGGAGTCCGTGTTGGTGCTCAGCTTTTCGCTGCAAAGATGGAATATCATTTTGATTTTATGGATCAGGATGAAGTTTTAATCGTAGCTGAGAGTCCTAACGGATTCAAACGTTGGATGATAGAATACGAATTAGAACCTCGTTTTGAATGCCAGCATGAATTAGGCGGTGTTCCTACCTATGTGCTTACACGTGCTTTATGGGAGAAGCACAAAGCAAATAAGAACGTTGGTATTCGCCCGGCATTTGAGGATGTTGTAGAAGCAAATAAGGTGTTACGTAAACCTGCTGAAATTAAAGTGTGATCTGAAAGGAGAACGTTATGCGTAGTGTAGGTATTGTAGGAGTCGGACATACCAAGTTTGGTAAGTCGGAAGTTCCGTTTTTGGATATGGTCTGTGACGCTGCTCTCCAGGCGATGGATGATGCAGGAGCAAAAACAGGTAGAAATAATGTGATTGACCAGGTTTTTGTTGGTACCATGGGCGCAGGTATGGTAAACCGGATCAGCGGTACTGCATCTGCAGTTGTTGATACCTTAAATATACGTCCTGCTATGGCAGAGACAGTTGAGAATGGTCCTGCATCCGGTGCTTCTGCCATTAAGTTAGGATTTATGGCGATTGCATCCGGTATGTGTGACTGTGTACTGGTAGTGGGTGCAGAAGGTATGCGTGCAGTTACTGGCTGGGAGGGCACGGACTTTGTTGCTACTATGCTTCATCTGGAGGGCGAGTACAAATATGGTGCTACACTTCCTGCATTCGCAGGTATGTTTACAAGACTTTGCATGGACCAATATGGTCTTGAAAGCAAAGATTTATCCATAGTTTCCGTAAAGAACCATGCAAATGCATGCAAGAATCCTTGTGCACATATTCACAGCCGCGTTGTATTAGAGCGTATTACGAACCCGGCATACATAAATGCTACGAATCCTATCGTTGCAGATCCGCTTCGGCAATTTGATATGTGTCCGGTATCCGATGGTGCGGCAGCAGTTCTTCTGGTTGCAGAGGACAAGAAAGATACCCTTGGATTTGGAGATAAGAAGTTCGTTAAGATTGCAGGTATGGGTTCCGCTACAGATACCCATGTAGTTGCCAACCGTGAAGTTCCTTCCGATTTATTGGCAGTAAGACTAAGTGCTAAGATGGCATATGAGATGGCAGGGGTGGGACCTGATGATATAGATATTGCAGAATTACACGATGCATTTCAAATACTTGAAATCGCAGAATCAGAAGAGGTAGGTTTCTTCAAACGGGGTGAGGGTCATCTTGCAGCCCGAAGAGGTGAAACAGCACTTACTGGAAAGAAACCAGTTAATACATCAGGTGGATTGAAAGCAAAGGGTCACCCTCTTGGGGCAACCGGTGTTTCACAGGTTGTTGAACTTGTTCGTCAACTCCGGGGTGAAGCTGGAGAAAGACAGGTGGAAGGTGCAAAAACAGGTTTGGCAGTTAACTTTGGCGGTTTTGGTAACAATGTTGTGTCAACCGTTTTGACAACTAAGTAAGGAGAGAAGTGTGAAAAGAAATACTAAGCCAGCACAGTACGCTGACTAAGAATTTCTAAGTTTCACACAGGAAGAACTCCAGCAAGAGAATCCAGTGGAATTCCCTTGTGAACTTCTTCATCCATTATTTGAGATGTTGCAGAGCGACATCATGTTTGGAAGTGTGAAGAAAAAGCTTCTTCATCCATTATTATGTCGGGAAAGTTGAAAGAATTGATTTCTTTCAACCTGTGAAAGGAGTATGGATATGGATCAAATGTATACCTATAAATGCACAAAATGCGGAAAGCTCCATCATCCCCGTTACATCGTTTGTCAGAATCCGGACTGCGATGGCCGGGAGTTTGAGAAGATTCCACTGGAAGGAAAGTGCAGGCTTTTAACATGGACCAGAGTTTATAACTTGCCGGAAGGTTATATGTGTCCCTGGTTAAACTTTGGGATTGTAGAATTTGAAAATGGTGTTCGTGTCACAGGACAGGTAGGTTTTGATGAGGGAATTGAATCAGGCATGGAACTGATTGCCACAGTAGGGATTGTGAAAGAAAAAACAATATTGTATAAAGAAACCGTTGCAGCTCCTCAGTATGGTTTCATATTCCAAAAGGCTTAGAGCCTTTTGGAATTTAGAAAGTTATGAAAGAACTAAAGGCGGTTAATATTTGTGGGAAGCTTCGAGAGGCTCTTTTAGTAAATAATAAAGTTTTTAAAGTCCATTCCGTATTTGACACCGCAGTTAATATAGTTTCTAATGATATATTTTTTACCCTGCTTTCTGACATACGGTGTTTATATCCCATGTCTTGCAGGGTTTTAGATAACTTATCATTTACAAAGTCAGGGATAAGAGAAAGTATGGAGGTTATTTCATCCGGTAACAGTCTTATTATTCCGAATGCAGATATGGTTATAAATCTAAAAGATGCTGTGGAATGTGACCTGTTATTTATGAAGCATATTGGATTATTTGTTCCTAAGGATCTAAGGTTAAAAATCGAGATTCTAAAAAGTCTTATTTGGGAAAAAGGCTGTGAATATGATTTAAGCACCTTGGTTACAGGGAAGTACAAAAATCCATATTCCGAGTTCATAATGAAAAAACTGCCGGGGTTAAATGAAGCTATAAAGAAAAGAGATTCACAGGCAGGAGAGCATGCAGAAGGGATTGCAGGCTGTGGAATCGGACTTACCCCTTCTTCGGATGATATGCTGATGGGCTATATGTCAGCCTGTCTTGCTGATACAAAAGCAAAAGGGCAGGACTATGAAGAAATCAGTAAAGTTACATATGCTATGGGTAATAAGGCATCAGAACGTACCAATACAATTAGCGGTGCATTTTTAAAGCAGTGTGCAATGGGACTTCTATCAGAGGATATGACCGGACTTTTGTGCACCATATATTCTGATACAGATATAGAAATATTGAAAAAAAGTGCGGAGTGTATTTTAAACTTTGGCTCTACTTCCGGTATTGATATGCTTGCGGGAGTTGTCCTGGCGATTGTAAATTTAAACGGATTATAAACTATTTCCAGTTAAAAAAGCACGGGTTCAAGGGTGTAAACTTTGTGCTATAGAATATCCGTTTTAACAGGAGGAGAATATTTTGGTTAAGCTTGAGATTAGAAAAAACGCTTATTATGATTCAGTAACATTAATGCTTATCAGTAAAGACATAAAAAAAGTAAATGGCATCGGTGAAGCACTGGTAGGTATGGGGACTGACCTTAATCGTGAGATAGCGGCTAACATTGGACTTGAAACACCTGAATTTGATTCGGTTACCCCAAATGATTTCTTTGTAGCGGTACAATGTGATGATGAAATGGCATTTGAGGCCGCTAAGAAGAAGGTAGATGAACTTCTTAATAAGAAATCAGAGTCAAAAGAGGCTGATTATTATCCGCCGACTTTGGAAGGTGCAATAAAAATTGATCCGGATATTAATCTTGCGGTTATTTCTGTTCCTGGCAAACATGCAGCTGCTGTAGCACAGGGCTGCCTTGAGAGAGATATTAATGTAATGCTTTTTTCGGATAATGTTACCATAGAAGAAGAACGTGCATTGAAAGAATATGCATATAAGAAAGAACTATTGGTTATGGGACCTGATTGCGGAACTGCTATTATTAATCATGTCCCTCTTGCTTTTGCTAATGTGGTAAGGGCAGGGGACATAGGAATTGTAGCCGCATCCGGTACAGGCACACAGGAGGTATCCTCCATTATTGATCAGTTGGGAGGGGGTATTTCTCAGGTAATTGGTACAGGAGGACGTGACCTAAAGAAAGAAATAGGAGGTCTTATGATGAAACTTGGGCTTGATGCACTGGTTAAAGATCCTAGGACTAATGTTATTACCTTAATCAGTAAGCCGCCTGCAAAAGAAATTGCTACAGAAATCCTTTCCTTGGCATCAAAGGCAGGAAAATCAGTTGTTGTTTGCTTTATTGGTGGAGACCGGGAGGAGATTGAAGCTTTTGGCTTAACGGCTGCAATATCCCTTGAAGATGCTGCGCATAAGGCAGTGGCCCTTTCAAAGGGAGAGTCAGTAAAAGATTTTGCTGCCTTTTCTATGGGGGAGGAAGAAGCAGAAGCTTTGGCAAAAGAGCATGCTTCTAAGATGGCAAAGAGTCAGAAATACGTACGGGGCTTCTATACGGGAGGTACTCTTTGTGATGAAGCAATGAAACTGATGCTTCCAAAACTTGGGCACATTTACAGTAATATTCCTTTACAACCGGAAGATAAGCTAAATGATGCAAGAAACGGTAAAAGTTATGAGCATACATTTCTTGATTTTGGTGATGATGAATTCACAGTGGGAAGACCTCATCCCATGATTGATCCCTCCCTGCGTGCAGAGCGGGTGATTACAGATGGTAAGGATCCGGAATGTGCAATTATTATGGTGGATTGTGTGATTGGATATGGTTCACATGAGAATCCGGCAGGGGATTTAGCAGAGGCCATTAGGGCAGCTAAGGAAGATGCAGTGACAGAAAGCAGGCATCTTCTAGTAGTAGCAGCCGTTTGCGGTACAGAAGGGGATCCCCAGTGTTTGAGTAAAACACAGAAACAGTTAACAGATGCAGGTGCTGTAGTGCTTCCATCAAATGCTCAGGCAACCCGTTTTGCAGAGCTTGTATTGGCCAAAATGGAGTAAGGAGGTGGTGGAATGAGCAGATTAAATACATTATTTCAGAAAGAGCTTCATGTTGTTAATTTTGGAATTGAATCTTTTTATAAAGATTTAAAGAAACAGAATAAACCAGCAGTACATATAGACTGGAAACCTATAGCAGGGGGTGATAAGGAGGCAGCTGCAAACTTACGTAAGCTTAAGAATCCAGCACTTTATTCAAAAATTCAGGAAGCAAATAAAGAGGCCCTTAGAAGAATTCTTGCAGCACAGCCGGTTATAATAGGGCTTGGAATTGCAGGTGAAGTAATACCGGGAATGACAAAGGAAACCATACTTCATGCCGGCCCGCCTATTACCTGGGAGCGCATGTGCGGACCTCAAAAAGGTGCTGTTATGGGAGGTCTTGTGTATGAAGGCCTTGCTGCTGATATTAAAGAAGCTGAACAACTTGCAGCTTCCGGTAAGATTACATTTGCCCCCTGCAATATGCATAATTGCGTAGGCCCTATGGCAGGTGTTGTGACATATTCCATGCCTGTATGGATATTGGAGAACAAAACCTTTGGAAATCGCGCTTATTGTACCATTAATGAAGGGCTTGGGAAAGTTCTTCGATTTGGAGCTTTTGATGTAGAAGTTCTTACAAGACTTCGCTGGATGGAAAAAGATTTGTATCCGGTTTTAAAGGCAGCAATGGAAATAAAAGGTGAAATAGATATAAAGACGATAATCGCCCAGCTTTTACAGATGGGTGATGAAGGACATAATCGGAATAAAGCAGGAACGTCACTTTTATTCCGAGAACTTACACCGGCCATATTAGAGGCTGACCTGCCAAATGAGAAGAAGATAGCAGCCCTTAACTTTATTAACAGCAACGACCATACCTTCTTAAATATTTCCATGCCTGCTTGCAAATGTACCATGGATCCGATTTTTGATATTGAATTCTGTACGGTAGCAGCAACTATGTGCCGTAATGGTACTGATTTTGGCATTCGTATAGCAGGACTTGGGAAGGATACATGGTTTACAGCCCCGGCAGAAAAGGTAGAAGGACTTTTATTCCCGGGATTTACGGAAGAAGATGAAGCTTATGACTTAGGTGATTCCTGTATTACTGAGACAGCAGGTATAGGAGGATTCTGTATGGCAGCAGCACCTGCAATTGTACAGTTCGTCGGAGGCCAGGTATCGGATGCAAGGAATTATTCCATGCAGATGTATGAGATAACAATAGGGGAAGGTACCGCTTATAAGATACCGGGACTTGATTTTCGTGGAGCACCTACCGGCATTGATATGGTTAAAGTGATTGAAACCGGTATCCGTCCTATTATCAATACAGGTATTGCTCATAAGGATGCAGGTGTAGGCCAGGTTGGTGCAGGACTGGTTCACCCGCCGGAAGCCTGCTTTAAGAAAGCATTGGCAGCATGTGCAGATAAATGGTCTTAATACGGAAACGCAGTGTATACAGTTAGAATTTTTATTTATTTGCCGGATATAAAATATAACAGGGTAAAATATTTGGTTAAATAAATGATGTGTGGAGAAAGTAGTGTGAATTATTGAATTTATAATTAACACCCTGATTTGTGGCAGTGCCATATCCGTAAACAGATGCGGACTGCAACGGGAGTTAGGTTAAAAAGCTGTTTTTTCAACTAGCATTTTAGACCGAACGCAAATCGCTTTTATTATTATAATGGTGCTAAGCACCGGAATCGAGGTTAATATGAGCAAATGGTCAGATATTACAATGTACGAACTTTCAATTCCCATTGGAATCAATACACCCCCGTGGCCTACCTATGAGCCGCTGCAGATGAAATTTTTTAAACGTCTCGCGCCCAATGGTGCCAACGGACAGTTAATAACCCATAGTAATCATGTGGGTACACACCTTGACGGTCCTCTACATTTTGATACGGCAGGACGTGATATGGCATCCCTTGAACTTACAAAACTCTGCCATCCCGGCGTAGTTGTAGATTTGTCAGATCAGGCTGAAGATTTTGGAATCTATACCCCTGAAGATATTGAAAAGAGAGTTGAAGTAAGAGAAGGGGATATTCTTATTATAAATACCGGCTATCACAAATACGGATGGGATCAGCCGGATGCAGACGAAAGACGTTATATGCTTCGTCATCCCGGTCCCAGCCTTGATTTTGTGCAGTGGGTTCGTGATAAAAAGCTCCGCTGGATCGGTGTTGACTGCGGCAGTGCAGACCATCCAATGAATACAAAGATTCGTGACTGGGAACCAATGGAGGCAGAAAAGTGTAATGAGCTGTTCAAGGAACGCTACGGAAAGAGCCTGAATGAAGTATATCCTTGGCCGGATCGTTATCAGGCAATGCATATTGAACTGTTTCGTAAACCATATGAAGCCATTCATGCGGAATGTCTTGGAGGAGATATTGACAAACTTAGTAACAAGCGTGTTGTTATTGGATGTTTTCCTTGGAAACTGGTAGACGGCGAAAGTTGTATAGCAAGAATCGTTGCATTTGATGGTTTTGAAGATGCATAAATAAGTAAAAGAATTACATATACACAACATTAAAAATAAATACTTCTGAAAAAAGGCTGTAACCCAACTTAGTTATTCTAAGTAGAAACTGCTGAAAAGTTTAAAGTTTCAAACCTGTTGTTTTGATTAAAGTTCCTCTATGTAAATTATACATTTTGGAATATCAAATAGGAATGACGAACTATGAGATAATGGAAAATGCACCATGTAAATTACATTTGGGAACATCAAATCTGAAATGAAATTTATATTACTCGGATTAAAAATTCAGAAAGTTTTATTCATGAAGAATCCGAGGTTTTACTTAAAATTCTTCATGTAATAGCTTTGCTGAATTAAACGTTCAAAATAACAAAGTAATTGATTTTTACAGTGATTTTGGTGACAGCCTTTTTTATAAATCTATATAAACTGTTAGGAGGGGCCATGAAAGAATTTCAATATTTGAGGCCGGAAACAGTGGAAGAAGCGATTGCACTTCGTTGTGAGCACGAGGAATGTTCTGTTCTCTTAAATGGCGGAACAGATATAGTAATCCAGCTTCGTGAACGTCTTATTGCACCGGAATTTATCATTGACATTAAGCATATTCCGGGATTTAACCAGATTACTTTCAATAAAGAAGATGGTCTGTATATCGGTGCATGTGTAACCATGAATGATATCGCCGATAATGAAGACGTTAAAAAATATTATCCGTTCCTCTCAGAAGCAGCTCACTCTGTAGGAAGTAAACAGGTTCGTAACCGTGCAACTTTGGTGGGCAATATTGTAAATGCTTCTCCTTTGTGTGATACGGGAACGCCCCTATATGTCTGTCAGGCAAAGGTATGTATAATTGGTAAAGAAGGAAAGTGGGAAATTCCAATTACAGAATTTATCACCTTTGTAAGAAAAACAATTTTAAGGCCGGAGGAAATTGTTGTTGGGATTAAGGTTCCCTATATTGAAGGAGCAAAAGGTATTTTTACAAAAGTTTCAAGACGTAAGGAAGTAGATTTATCCACTATCTGCGGTACAGTACTTAAGATTGGTGATAGTTACAGAATGGCATTCGGTGCAGTAGCACCTACCCCCATAAGACTGCCTGAGACGGAAAGCTTGTTACAGGAAAAGAAACTGACACCTGAGTTAATAGATGAGGCAGCAAAGCTTGCCCGAACAGAGGTTTCGCCCATCAGTGACATTCGGGCATCCAAGGAATACCGCCTTGATGTTGTGGAAGTTACAGTAAGACGCAGCCTTGAGCAGTTAGCATAAGGAGGTATTTAGCTATGAAATATAAAGTTAATTTTTATGTCAATGAAGAACCGATAGAACTTTATGTTGATGCGAACAAAACAATGCTAAATGTATTACGTGATGAACTATGTCTTACTGGAACAAAAGAAGGCTGCGGTGCCGGTGAATGTGGTGCATGCACAATTATTGCCGACGGAAAACCCTTAAATGCCTGTCTGGTTCTGGCTCCAGAACTTGATGGCATGCATATTACAACAATTGAAGGTATTGCTATAGATGGTGAACTATCAGAATTGCAAAAACAGTTTGTAAAGCTTTCAGCCCTACAATGTGGATTCTGCACGCCGGGCTTTATTATGTCTGGAACAGCTCTGTTGGAGGAAAACCCCAATCCTACAAGGGAAGAGATTAAAACAGCCATAGCCGGAAATCTTTGCAGATGCACCGGATATGTCCGCATTATAGAAGCCATTGAAGAGGCAGCGAAAGTTTTAAGGGGAGGTGACCGGTAATGGAATTAAAGTATGTTGGTCAGTCATATGAGCGTAAAGATGCTATAAAGAAAGTGACAGGTGCAGCAGAATACGTTGATGACATACGTCTTCCCAGAATGCTTTATGCGCTATGTGTAAGAAGCCCTTATGCACACGCAAGAATTCTTTCCATTGATACATCAGAAGCAGAAAAACTTCCAGGAGTAAAATGTGTAATAACAGGTGATGAATATCCTAACCGTGCTGGACTTTATCTGGAAGACAGATACTTTATGGCAAAGATAGGGGATACGGCGAAATATATGGGTGAGGCGGTTGCCGCAGTTGCCGCAGATACTCCAGAAATAGCAAGGCAGGCTTGTGATCTTATTAAGGTTGAATATGAAGAACTGTCTGCAGTTACCAATGCCGTGGATGCCATGAAACCGGATGCTCCTGTGATTCACCCGGAGCTCCATACATATAAAGTTGCACCCATATTCTATCCTGAAAAGGGAACCAATATTTCTCACCATTACGTATTAAGAAAAGGAGATGCTGAAAAGGCTTTTGCAGAGGCAGATTATGTCTTTGAGAATTCTTTCTATATCCCTCACGTACAGCATGTTCCATTAGAGCCTCATGCTGCAATTGCAAAATATGATACAGATGGAAAACTCACTGTTTGGGCAAGCTGTCAGTCTCCTTATGCAGTCCGCCAGGCTCTTTCAGTTGCATTTGCAATGCCCCTGAACAAAATAAGGGTAATCTCACCTACTGTTGGAGGAGGCTTTGGCTCCAAGGCCGGCACCACTTTAGAAGGGATTGTTATCCCTCTTGCAAAGCACTGTAAAGGGCGTCCTGTTAAGCTGCTTTATACCCGTGAAGATGAGTTCGTAAATGCTTATGTCCGACAGGGAATGCATGCTAAGATTAAAGCAGGTGTTCGAAAGGATGGTAAGATTATTGCCCTTCACAATGAGTTTATATGGGATGGGGGCGCTTATACGGAATATGGCGTTAATATCACTAAGGCCGGTGGATGGGCATCGGCAGGGCCTTATGATATTGATAATGTATGGACTGATAGTTATTGCGTTTATACCAATCATCCTGTTGGAGGTCCCTACCGTGGTTTTGGTATGTGCGAAATCCATTTTGCCATTGAACAGAATATGGATATGATTGCAGAGAAAGTTGGAATCTCACCAGTTGAAATAAGAAGGTTAAATGGAATTAGACCCGGTGGATATACCGGAATGGGTGAGAGAATGGATGTTGCCGGTCTTATGGACTGTATTGACCAAGTTGTTGAGGAGATTGAGTATGATAAGCCTTGTGAACCTGCAGGCCCTCATAAGATACGGGCAAAGGGCATTGCTGCCGGCTGGAAATCACCTTCCATGCCTACTAACGCAGGTTCTTCAGCCATAATCCGAATGAATGAGGACGGTACTTTCTTCTTAATGAGCAGTGGTCAGGAAATCGGTCAGGGTGCAGCAACAGTGCTGGTACAGATTGCAGCAGAGGTGCTTTCTGTATCTCCTGATAAGATTACTTTTTGTTCAGGAGACACGGACCATACTCCCTACGAATGGCAGACAGTTGCAAGCCGTACTACCTATTGTGCAGGTAATGCAGTTAAGCTGGCAGCAGAAGATTTAGTGGATAAAGTGCTAGATCTTGCACAGATTAAAATGGGAGTGGTAAAAAGAGACCTGGAATTTAAAGACGGATATGTTGTACATAAGATTTATTCGGAGAGAAAACTTCCAATATCGGATTTTGCATTAGGAGTATCTTTTAATGACGGCAGCGGATACGGCGGTCCTGCAATTGGTGTGGGATCATTTACACTGGAGAATAATATAAATACAGATAAGAAAACTGGTATTGCAACACATCATCCAGCAGCTTTTTGGACCATGGGCATGAACGGATGCGAAATTGAAATAGATACGGATACCGGTGCATGTAAAGTCCTTAAGATGGTATCCTGTTTTGATGCGGGAAAGGTGATTAATCCTATACTTTTCGCGGCACAAAGTGAAGGAGCTATGGTTCAGGCATTGGGTACAGCTTTATTTGAAGAACTAAAGCTTCAGAACGGCAGGGTTTTAAATAAGAGTTTCGTAGATTATAAAATACCTACAGCAGATGATGCCCCGGAACTTATTGTTAAGTATGTTGAACATGCAGAACCTACAGGACCTTACGGTGCAAGGGGAGTAGGTGAACCACTTATGGTTCCCGGTGCTCCGTGTATTGCTAATGCCATTTATAATGCAATTGGTGTGCGCTTTCACAGAATGCCCATAACTTCAGAAGACATTTTAAAGGCACTAAAAGAAAAGAAACTAAAACAATAATAATTTTAAATGTAACCTCTATACAAAAGCGGCCTAATTCGAAACTGAAAAAATATAGGCGCTAAAGCGCCGGAAGAAAGGCAAGGTTGAAAAATAAGCTTTTTCAACCGGCAATTTATTCTGGTGCACAAAGTTGCTGTAATTTATTAAAAAGCGCTAAAGCGCTGGAAGAGAGGTTAAAATGTCAACAAAAAATGAATCTATCGGATATCTGCCAGATGAGAGACCGCCTATACTGGAACTCATCCCATTTGCTTTACAGCAAATCATAGTTATGTTTCCGGCTACCGTTTTAGTTGCACTGCTCACCGGTTTTCATGTATCAACCACTATTTTTGCCAGTGGTTTAGCAACATTATGCTTTATTTTAATTACCGGCAGAAAAATTCCTTTATATTATGGTTCCAGTTTCTCCTACATAGCTGCCATTGTTTCAATTATGGGTGCCGAAGCATTCTCCTCATATGCATTGAATGATAAAATCTCCATAGCTCAGTTTGGTATTGTAATGTCCGGTTTTGTATCTATTATTGCAGGAATTATTATTAAACGTTCCGGTAAAGCAACAATAGATAAAATACTTCCTCCTACAGTTACTGGCAGTATTTCTATTATTATTGGTTTATCTTTAGCAGTAAGTGCTATGGCAAATGCCCATTCCATTCCTGCAGGAGTTGCAGAAGCTAATACCTTCCTTGCAACCAATATGGCATGGATAATTGCAATTATTACATTGTTATCCACTATATTATATTCTGTATACCTAAAAGGTAGATTAAGTCAGCTGCCTATACTATTTGGTCTTTTTACAGGTTATATAGCCGCTGCTATTATTGGTGCCATAACCGGAATACCTTTTATTAACTTTAATACACTGGAAGCAGATGGTATATTCAGCTTGCCTGTCTTTACATTACCAAAGCCTAACTTAGCCGCCATTGCAGCCATAATGCCCATTGCAATTGCAACCATACCCGAATCTACGGCTCACATCTATCAATTAGATATTTATGTAAAAGACCTGGCAAAGAAAAAAGGTTCCCCAAAGACTTATGACCTTGAGAATAAATTAGGTCTTAACTTAATAGGTGATGGTATCGGTGATATTGTATCCGGTTTTATCGGCGGACCAGCGGGAACAAATTACGGAGAGAATATTAGTGCAATGGCACTGTCTAAAATATTCTCAGTTCCGGTACTGATTGCAGCAGCCATTATTACAATGATTATTTCTTGCTTCACACCATTAATTAATATCGTTTACTCCATTCCTACCTCCGTAATCGGCGGACTTTCCATTTACCTGTTTGGAGTTATCGGTGCCCAGGGAATTGCAATTATGATGGAAAAGAAAGTGGATTTATTTGTAGCCAAGAATTTGGCGGTTATCGCCATTATCCTAATTATTGGACTTGGAGGAAGTTTCGGTTTCCCAAACGGCATGATCCCAATGTTTGGGGCTGAGTTCCCCGCTATTGCCTCTGCAGCCGTAGTCGGTATCCTACTAAACTTAATCCTTTCATTTGGAGAAAAGCCTAAAAATACAGATTAAATAAAAATTTGGGTTATTAACGAAAGTACGCTTTGCCTAATATAGGTTATCTAGACCATAGAGAGTAGGGGATATTGTATATTGCTTGTTCTATTTAGAAATTCGATGGTTCTAATACGATAGTAATCGCTTAAAACATATTTAAAAATTGAGAACTCCTCGGCTTCGCCCCGTAAATAATAGGTGCAATCACCTATTATTCAACATCTCAATTTTTAAATATTGGCGCGATTTCTATCATATAA
>NZ_DAMAUC010000027.1:15838-65681 GCF_032079385.1 Anaerocolumna sp. | reverse complement strand
ATGAAAATTTTATTAGAATTTTCAGGGTTGTTTCACTGTTCAGTTATCAATGTTCAAGGCTTTTCGCTAACCGCTGTTACCGCGTCAGCAAAGAGAATTATATCATCATATAAACATTATGTCAACACTTTTTTTAATCTTTTTTTCCATCCATTTTTATCCACATTCCTATAGCAATATCTTTACTACCTGATTCCTGACATTCCACATAAAAACACCCTGCCACAACATATAAAAGACTGTGCACAGGGTGTATTCCTGCCTTCTATGTTAACAACCACAGTTACAGCCACATTTCATGAACATTATCCGGTATAGCCAAATGTTCTTTTCTGCTGATCATATACCCGGCAATTTTGTTGGCAAATAATACGCAGTCCTTTATATCCCGTCCCTCACGCAATGCCATTAAAAATGCAGCGTCAAACGTATCTCCGGCACCTACTGTATTAACCGGTGTAACCGGATCTACCTCTACGGTTGACTGTATATGTCCCTCTTGTATAAATACAGGGTTTCCGCCATCCCGTGCTATAATACAACGGTCTTTATCCGATATAGACTCCACCGCCTCTTTCATATTTGTTTTTCCGGTTATCTGCCCAAATTCTTCAATACCGGACCCTAATATGATATCAGCATATTGCAGAACCTGTTCAAATAATTGACGGCGTCCGGGCTGATATCCATAGGATTCTGCCCTTATATTAAGATCAAATACTAAAATTGATTGATTCTCTTTCATACGTCTGAAAAAATCTAATAAAGCATTTCCGCTTTCTATATTATTGGTTAATGACATGCCGCTTGAGAATACAATAGCAGGCTTTTTATAAAGCTCCTCCGGAAAGCTGTCAGAAGTATAGTGATCTAAAGCTGACCAGGGCGGAATCCAGGTAAACATTGTCCTATCTCCCATATTGTCCAGCACGGCTATACAAACAACAGCACCTTTATCTGTTGTTGTGGAAAAGTCCATGTTTACATTATTGTCTTCCATCTCTTGCTTTAAGAATTGTCCAACCCGGTCATTACCCACATTGGTAATAAAGATCGGATTCTGTTTTAACTTGCCAAGTACTTTCGCCGTATTCCCCACACTGCCGCCACTGCGAAAAGAAACCTTTTGTTCATTAATATTTGTGGGATCTTGCTTTATATTGTCTATTGTATTTTTCGCTTCACCATAAGGAATGATTAAATCAGCACATAAATCACCAACACATATAATATCATAGTCTGTTCTATTAATTTTGAACCCCATGTTTTGCCCTCTCACAAAATTGACGTACCAGTTCTATATCTTTATATAATAACTTTCCATTTTCTTTCACACTGGTTTTAGTCAGAGAATCAACACCAAATGGTCTTACAGCACGAATTGCTTCTTCTACATTATCCGGTCCAAGTCCTCCGGCTAAAATAACCGGTATCGGAACACGGTTAACAATCTCCCGATCTATACTCCAATCATGAGTTACTCCTGCAGCACCAACCCCCGGCACTGTAGTAGAAACGCTGTCAAGAATCAGTAAGTCGGCATATTCTGATTTTTTTATTGCATCATCAATAGACTCTGCACCAGTAACACCTACTGCTTCCATTAATTTAACTTGTGGTAAACATTCATATAATCTTTTACGGAACTCCGGATTGCCTTCAAAGTTTGCGCACAAATGCAAAACATCCGGCTGCAGCTTTTTAGTCTGGGATATAATATCTTCTTCATTGTCCTGAACTGAAATTAATACTTTTACTGCTTTATCCCCTATTGCGGAGAAAATTTCCAAAGCTGTTTCTTCATTGATTGCACAAGGAAAAGGTCCGTCCTTTGGTCCTACAAGAAGTCCAATTCTGTCAGCTCCTGCCTGGATACAATCAATTGCTTCTTTTACGGTTTGAATTGAATAAATTTGTGTAATCATAATTATCATTTACCTTTCATTAAAATAAATCAGATTATTATGGAAACTTGTCTTTATTTATATTATACATAAAACTCACTCAATAACAATATATTTTTATATATATTATATAAAATGTACAAAGTATTTACAGGCTATACTTTCGTTAATAGGTGTACGGTCTTAAGTATATATAGTTAAATATATATAATCAGTACAACCTTTTAATTTTAAACGAGGAAATGCTGTCCTTTCACAATATCTTTAATTTCTGAAGGTTTCTGCAGAACAAAAAACAAGGAACATTACCAAATGGAAACCTGTCTAATTTGGTAATGTTCCTTGTCTTCGGTGTTTAACACCAAGCGTGAGCTTTTATTGTGTGAAATAAGATTATGTGTTTTTGTTAATAACAGGACTCATCACTAATATAAATTAATTTTATTATTAATAATAACTTCCTGATTCTTGTGAATATTCTAGCGATTCATCTCGCTTTGAATTCCCTTACTATTATGTGCTTCGATAATACGGTCAATTTCCTTTTTATCTGAGGAAGGTAAATCACCTAAGATAGTATTTTTAACCGAACTGCAAGCATTACCATATTCTAATGCTTTTTGACAATCATTATATGCCAGTAATCCATAAAGAACGCCGGATACATAAGCGTCACCACTTCCTATCCGATCTACCACTTCAATGTTCTCATATGGCTCTTCTTTATATATTTTATCTTCTTCTGCATTGTATATGGTAGAGCCAAAGGTATGCTTTTTAGGGCTTATAATTTTACGTTCTGTGGAAGCTAAAATCTTAATGTCATATTCCTTTGCAAATTCTTTAAGAATATCTGTTAACTCCCCAGTCTTACCAAAGGTACGGCGGGATGTTTCTTCTGATATAAATAAAATATCTACATATGGAAGAATTTCTTCTATATACATTTTAGCTTCTGCTTCTGTCCAAAGGTTTGCTCTAAAATTCACATCAAAAGATATGGTAGCTCCTGCCGCCTTAAATTTTTTGATCATTTCTGTTGCTGCACTGCGTGTTTTCTCTGATAACGCCAAAGATATTCCGCTTGTATGAAATAATCTGGTGGTATGATAGATTTCTTCCGGTATGTCATTGGGATTAATGGTATTTATGGATGCATTCTTTCTATCATAAACAACTGTGGGTTTTCTAGGATATACTCCATGTTCATAAAAGTAAATACCTAATCTGGCTTCCGGACTTTCATCATAAAGCAGCCAATCGTCGCTTACTCCACAGAATCGAATATTATTTTTAACATAGGTACCTAATTCATTTTTAGGCAGCTTGGAAATAATTCCTGTACGTAATCCTAATAATGATATACCAGAGACTACATTTAGCTCTGCTCCTCCTGCTCTTTTCTCAAAGACACTGCCGGAAAATATACGGTCATTAACAGGGGCAGATAATCTTAATAATATTTCCCCGAAAGCAAGTGCATCAAATTCTTTGTTTTCATTCATATTTCTCATATCCTCCTGTAAGGAATTGGAATAGATGATTATTTTTTCTGAAGTAAATGAACTGCAAATCCACCAATTTCCTCTTTTAGATAAATGGCTGCTAGATTTCCCTTGTTATCATATTTTTTAGAATCCATATTGAACTCATATCCTTGTAATTCAAGATGGTATATTGCTCTTTCAATGTAGTTTGTCTGAACTGCAATGTGTCCATTTTTGCCTAAGAAAGGAGCCTTCATAACTTCAATTCCGCTTCCGGCAAAAATTGAACTGCTTCCAACATCCTTTGCAAATCCGAATAATTTCTCAAAGGAATTTGCTACTGAATCAGCTTCATTTTCATCAGCCGCATTAATTCCAACATGACGAAGTTCAAATCCTAACATATTAGTAACCGCTTCTCTTGTTAAATCTCTGATTTTATCAAATTCACCGGCTTTGATTAAATCATCTTTAACCATCCAGCTGCCGCCACAAGCGATAATTTTATTAAAGTCTAAATATGTTGTAAGATTTTTTGCATTGATTCCGCCAGTAGGCATAAATTGCATATTAACAAATGGGCCTGCCATAGATTTAATCATGTTTAAACCGCCAGCTGCTTCAGCAGGGAAAAACTTAACAACGTCCAGTCCTAATTCAATTGCAGACTCTACATCACTTGGATTTGCTGTACCAGGAGTAATTGGAATACCTTTTTCCTGGCAGTACTTTACGGTTTTAGGGTTTAGTCCCGGGCTTACTATAAATTTAGCACCTGCATTGATTGCTCTGTCTACTTGCTCTGTATTTAGTACAGTACCTGCTCCCACTAGCATATTAGGGAACTTGGTTGCCATAATACGAATTGCTTCTTCTGCTGCATCTGTTCTAAATGTAACTTCTGCACATGGAAGTCCTCCATCGCATAATGCTTGTGCTAATGGTGCTGCATCTTCAGCTCTGTCCAATTTTACAACTGGAACAATACCAATTTTTTTAATTTGTTGTAATATTTCATTCATTTTTACTTCTCCTTTTCTTTTATATTTAAGTAAAGACTAATAATAGCATAATGACTTTATTATTCCTTATACTTACAAATCGAAATTCATTATTTGTTCAATTCATATACTAGTATACTATTATCTATCTTAAATTTCAACAAAAGTATTATTTTTTCCTCTTACTATAAAATTCCAATCCAAATTTTAAGGTACAACCATATACAATTCTTTTTTCTTCTCATCTATACTGAAAATTGTCATAATAATAGTCCTATTATATACAATATTTAGAATATCATTACGGCCCAGAGAATGAAAAGGAAGTCCAAAAACCGAATGCTTCATTCTTCTGGACTTCCTTTTCATCTTAGAATAATATTTTCCCTATATCCGTAATATATCTTAATAGTAAATTATTATCGTAAAGTATGGTTAAAAACTTGCTTTCATTGATTAGCAGGAACATAGTTTTACCAATGTTAGTACTGCTAAACATGGTAAGTAAAATAAATCCGATCCAAGTTATAATAATGCCGTGTAATAAGCCTGCTAATAAGCCCGCTGTTTTATTTAATCCATTAATAAGTGGCAGTTTACTTATGATATCCAGAGCACTGCTTATAATTCCCAAGATTATCATAACAAGCAGCATAACTATAATAAATACTGCTGCATTTATTATTATCCTTGAAATGGTTCCTGTTATATATTCTTCAAAACTATTTACTGCCATAGCGGTATAGACATCACCTGTATTATTTTCTTTCAATGCATTTTTTATAGGACCCGGCAAAAATAGTTTATCAATAAAGTTCATCTGTTCTGAAGTCTTATCATTCTTTTTACCAAAGTCAACAACCTTCTCCACCTTATGGTTTACAAAGGTCATAACTTTTTCATTCTTCTGAACCTCTTTATTTACCATTGGGCTGATCCACATGGTTAAAAGCAAAGCTATGATTGTAGAAAATAGTGTGAATACCGTCTTAATAAATCCACGTCTTCTTCCATTAAGGGTATACCCAGCTATGATTACTATCACTAAAATTTCCAGCCAATTCATTATTTATCCTCCTGACACTGTTCGATTACATTACTTTTCTACCAGTTGTATTTCATCCATGTTCTGATCGTTGATGATTATAAATTTACGATCACTAGGACCGGGCAATATATAAGTTACATTCTTATCAAAGGTGTATCTTAATAGTTCCTTTCCATCCGTTTCCCATATAATCCATTCCAGATTGGTATGCATAATAATATGATTACCGGATAGATAAATGTTTTCATAATTATAATTCATATCTTTATCTAAAACTTTTGTTCCTTTTAAATCATAAAGCACCACTTTATATTTTTGTTCACCTTCCGAGTTCTTAAGTACGAAACCCACATACTGGCTATTATAAAGTATACTCTTTATTTCTGAGGATACGGTTTCTTCATGGACTAATTTAGGAATTTCTTTCATAGAATATATGCTGAACTTATCATCTCCGAATGCACATATTGTATCATTGTCCAAGAATTCTATATTTGCAATAATTGTTTTTCCATAGTCAAAGGCGCCTGTCATTTTATCCACATGGCTCTCACCAACTTTACCGAAGTTATAAAAAGTTAATTTACACTGCACTTCTCCACTATTGATAGCCGCATAACTGGTTACCAGCTTTCTTCCATCTTCCGATAACGCTATATCGATTGGGAAACCATTGGTGGAAGCTACCGTTCTTTTATCCGCCAGCTCGTTACCTGTTTTATCATAAAGATATATGTAATTGGTTTCTTTCCCCTCCATTAATACTGCTATTACTCCCTGATTTGCAATCTTAACATCTATAATTGGATTTAGCACTTTTACGGTATTTACGCCGCCTTCTCCGTCAAAGATTTCGACGTTTCTATATCCTCTGTCAGCAATGGCCACATACTTTTTAGAAATATCAACAATGGGATTTTTCATTTGATAGGTTCCATTCCAAAGCATATTGCCTGCGGCATCCATGGCCATTGCACCATCTCTGCTGTACCTTAATACTCCGCCCTGATAGCTTATGTATTTGGCAGAAGTACTGTCTTCTCTTTTCATAGTATTAATTACCTCATAACCGGTAAAATTCTTTTGTAAAATGAATTTCAGCGCAAATACTGCTATAATGCTGACTAGCAATATTACAAATACCACTACAAAGACTTTTATACGCTTTTTCTTTTGTTTTTCTATTTCATAGCTTCTTAACCGCCTTTTATCTAACTCAATTGCCATGACGTCTACCTCTTACCTTTATATTTCAGGCTTACCACACAAACCTATTCACTTTATGTTAATCGGTAAATATAGTTATATCTTTGTTCCTTGTCTAATTATAACTGATTTTATCTATGATAGCACTAACTTTTTTCCGATTCCAAGTAGGACTTATTTTCTAGGCAGAAAAAATGCAGGTATAATATTTTAATATTCTGCAAAACGTTAGCAGTGGCAGAATGATAGTGCCACAGTTATTCCCGTTCTCACATAAATTATTTCAAATATCATACCTGCTTTTATTAAAGAGAATAATTATGGTATAATTAATTTTTGTCCTGCAATTATTTTATTCTCATCTTCTATTCCATTTAGTTCTTTTATTTTAGAAATATAATTAGCTGAATTATAAAGTTTATAGCTGATACCTGCAAGAGAATCTCCCGGTTGCACCACATAATATCTAATTTCTTTAGCGGTTTCTTTCACTTCCTTAGGTTTTTCTTTCTCTGGCTCTTTTGTAGGTTCTGGCGTTGGCTCCTTCGTTGGTTCTGCCGTAGGCTTTGGAGTTGGCTCTTTTTTACCTTGCTCCTTTTTTTCTTCTTTTGGATTCTCTAAATCATTCCCCTTTGACTCTTCTTCTATATTTTTTTCTTCCTTTTGTTCCTCATTGTTGGCTGCTACACCACCAGATATGGTTTCAACCTCTACGGTATCAGACTGTGGGTCTGTTCCCTTCACATCGACGGTTTCCTTTCCCGTATTTTCTTTCGTTGCTTCTCCCCCATTGGCAGTTTCCTCCTTATTCCCTTTCGCCTCTTCCACTGTTTCTTTATTAAAATTAGATACTTCCTGTATATCATTAGAGTCCTTACCCTTTGCATTTTCATTCTTGTTTTGGTTCAGGTTCTCGGATATGGCGTAAAGGGCTTCTTCCATATCTCTCATCTTTTTATAATTATTAAGCATAGTTCCTGCTATAACCAAAACAATAACTGCAAGAAGAGTACTGGCCGCATATAATAGCCGTACTATATTTTTATCGTCTGTTTTTAGTTGTTTTTGTTCATTTTTTTCTTGAATCATATGTCTGATCTTTTGGGTGGTATGATCTTGATAATCCCTTTCTTCACCCACTACATTCTTTGCATCTATCATATAGTTTTGCATTTCTTCATTTTTTTCATAATATATGTAGTAACCGGATTGCTTTACTAACTGGTTATTCTCAAACAGGTAAAAAACCTCTTCTTTTTCTAAAGTATCTATTTTTAGTAATGTTTTATCAGGTCCGTTAAAGTTTTCCATATGAGTCTTACGGATCATTTCTTCGTTGTCTAAGTAGAAACCGGAACCCACCAATGCCCATCCGACTATTTCAATATCAGAAAAATATTTTTTAATATTTTCATAAATACTTGTCCAGCATTCATCGGTAAAGGTAATTCCGTTATAAAAATCGTTCTGCTTCATTTCTACAGCACCCTTTATAAATATGTGCTTTCTTTCTTCCGTCCGTACAAAATATCCTAGTAAAACTGTTATACTGCAATTAGCCGGTTCCCTTTGGCCAATTTGTTTCATAAAGGTCATAACATAATCTTCTACATAAATAATTTTATTATGAGTTGGAATATTTCCAATCTGTCTTATGTTTTTAGGTAATTTATAGATTCCGTTGTTCATAGTATCATCCGGCTTTTTTCCATTATGTGTATTGTTGTGTCCATTGTCCATTCACTATTTCCCTCCTAATCCTTTATGACCTAAGATTCTGACTAAAAGTTTGTCTATGTTCCAGTTAGACAAACCTTTCATATTTTATCTGTAATCGTAACATAGACTTAGAAATAATTATGTCAAAACAGTATACCTGTTTTCCTGATATTTTAATTTTTGTATTTGTTTATTCGCCTCGTTTCTATTGGTTCTGCCATTTTTCCTTTTTATATCAGTAAATATAAATAGAATCTTTTCTTTTCTTGGTGAATTTTGGCTTGAACTTTCTAATCGCAAATCAGACTATTTTGCATATTCGGGGTAATACTTTGAATATTACAGAATATGGATGTATCAGTACAAGTTTTAGTGGAGGGCTTAATGAACAAAGAGTTAGAGATTGATAGGAAGTTATATTATTTTAATACAAAGGACCGTTATTCTGTGTATGACTTTAGTAATGTACTGCTTGAATTAATACAGAAAAATATTCGTACAAAGAGACAAATTGTATTCTTATGTATCGGTTCGGACCGGGCAACCGGTGATTGTTTGGGTCCTATTGTAGGGTACAAATTAGAAAAGCTCCAACAACATAATATTATTTTATATGGGACATTAGAAAAACCTGTACATGCAAAAAATCTACACGATACAATCGACTACATTAACCAATATCACCATAATGCTTTAGTGATTGCTGTTGACGCCTCCTTAGGAAAGTCCGCACACATTGGTTATATAACCGTGGGAGAAGGTTCTCTGCTGCCCGGTGCCGGAGTTGACAAGGATTTACCTCCAGTTGGTGATATTTTTATTACCGGTATCGTTAATTTTTCAGGAATGCTAGACCATATGCTGCTACAGACAACACGTCTTAATGTTGTTATGATTTTGGCAGATTATATATGTAAAGGTGTTAATTATTGCTTCTATAAACTGAATCGAAGGTAATTACATTAGAAAAACAAATGCATTGGAATGCATTAAACAGCTTAATTTTAATAAAAATCAGCCGAGGTAAGCTTTCCTAACCTCGGCTGATTTTTTAACTATTATTAATGGGTAACTCACTTTTGATACCTAATCATTGTCGTTCTTGTGAATAAAGTGTTATAGCTTCTGATATAGTAGACAGATTATTGGCTGACATTAATTCGGCAAGCTTGTCTAATCTTTCCGCAGACATAAATTCTTTCCCCAGATAAACCTCATAATCGCTGGATAATTCCATAGCCATATTCTTAATATTTTCTTCCAACATTCTGATTTCGTTATAAGTACTATCGTATTCTTGTTTCAGTGTTTTGATTTCTTCCTGGTATCTTAACTTAATCTCTTCACCAATAACAAAACGTGTTGTATTCTCAAATAAAGTCAACGCCTCTTGCTTTTTCTCTGCAATGGAGCTGATTTCTTTTTCTGATTCCTGCAATTCATTATTAAATTTATCCAGACCATACTGACTTTCATCCTGGTCTTTCAGAATTTTTTTCTTTATTTTATTCTGCTGCTTTTTATTCACTAATATTTCACTGCGTATTGTCCTTACTTTTCGTATGGCCTCTATATGCTTATCTTTAATATTATTTTCAATCAGCATATAAGGCAGACCAAAAAGAACCACCGTAAGCAGATAAATAATAAGCAAGTATATTAGTTTTTCTTCCGGTAGTATTACAAAATAAATTAAGCTTGGAATTCCTAATAAAATAATTAACAGAGTCAGGCATATAATAAAGAAATCACCTATTCCCTTTGGCATATATAACGCATAAAATAATCTGGAATTACAAAAAAACGGTATTCTTTCTTGTTTAAATACCTCTTTGCTCTCTTTTATCATTTGCTTTTGCTCTTGACGTAAATCAGCAGTTTCCAATACAATACGTTCCTTTATTTTGGCGCTTTTTGATTTCTCTTTTTTACCTCTAATTTTTTTCATCCTGGAACGTACGCTATCTATCTGTGAGTTAAAAGTAGATTCGATCTCTTCTTTTCGCTTTTTTGTAGTTGAAACAATCTCATCTGCTAAGGCTTTTTCCTTACTTTGGATTGCTTTTTCCAGTTTCGTTTCTGCCACAAGGAGGTTTTCTCGCTTTTCTCTATTATTATTCAATTCTATAACCTTTTCTTTTATAGAATGTAAAATGTCAATTCCACCGGATAATATATTTCCATCCACTAATCTTTTCCTCCTCGAAATAATTTATAAAACTCAAAATTATATCTTATTAACTCGATTTTACTCGTTTTTAAGGAAAAGGTCAAGAAATAAAAACACTATCAATGCGATGTTCTTCCTGCATTAATAGTGTAGATGAATCAAATTAGATATTTTAACCCGCCAACTCGTTATCATTCTATTTAATTGTTGGAATCATTTATAGTCCTCAACCAACACAGTCATAATCCCGCCACATACCATGCCTTCTTCCTCTGCGGCATCTCCTGTTAAGTCAATATCCAATATTTTATAGGTTCCACTACCGATCATTCGTCTGGCATCGCCGATAACTGCTGCTTCACTGCAGCCTCCTCCTACACTTCCTACTATTCTTCCGTCGGGATAGACAATCATTTTAGCACCTGCTCCTCTTGGAACGGAGCCTTTTGCACTGATTACAGTTATTAGCGCTTTGGGAACATTTTCTTCCTCAGATAGTATCTTTAATACATCATAATCAAAATCAGAACGGTTCTTCTGCTTCTTGTCACCAAGTCCCAAACGTTTTTCATAGATTAATTCCGCTACAATTGAAATCGAAATTTCCTCCGGTGTGATTCCACCAATGTTCAATCCAATGGGGGTGTGTACCCGGTCTAATCTTTCACGGCTGCAGCCTTCTGCCTCTAAATTATCTTTTACAATAGCGGTGCGTCTTCTGGATCCAATCATACCTACATATTTAGGTTCCGGTCCTTTACATATGGCTTTCAGGCAATCGCTGTCATACCTGTGCCCTCTGGTGATGATAATAACGTAATCCGACTCTTTCAATTGTAAAGATTCAATCGCATGTCCAAATCCATCACAAATTACCTGCTTTGCTAAAGGAAATCTTTCCTGATTGGCAAAGCTAAGTCTGTCATCCACCAGGGTAATAGAGAATCCTATTTTAGCCGCAAATTCCACCAATGGTTTTGCAATATGCCCTCCGCCTAATATAATCAGTCTTTCCTCAGGATAAAAGGGTTCTATTAATGTTCTATTTTCATTTTCTTTTATATAAGAGGGAATGCCTACCTCCAGAGTGTTTTTAACCTGTAAATTCCCATCCGAACTATCTACAATTTTTTTACACAGATTGGTGATATTACCTTCCCTTTTTGTCCAGGAGGATACAATACAAGCCTTCTCATCACTATTTACTTTTCCCAATACTTCATCGTAAATATTCTTAAACATACTTTACCATCCCATTCTCTATATTTAGTCTATCAGTAACAATATATCTTCCGGAGCAACGGTAATAAACTCAGGCATTCCATTACTTAATTGACTATTCAGCTGGTTCTTACCTATTTTCCACCAAATAACGGAATCTTCGTTACTTATTGCCCCATCCGGATTGTTTATAACCGTATTGGGGTTATCTATATCCGAATCCTGGTCATTTTTCTTTGTATCCACTAATACGATCCACTCAAAAGGAGATTCCGTAATTTTTTTTACTTTACAAGGTATTTTATTAATCGATTCTTCTCCAAATCTAGTTGCAGAATTGCTTTCTATAAAAGGTTTAAAGTCATGTGCCCGTATTCCTATTCCAGTGAGCTTATCTGGAATCGGCGCATTTACATTAAGTATTATTCCCCAATCCAAGGCTTCTACCTGATTATCTGAAATTTTCTTAGCTCTTGATAGATTCTTGCAGCCTGTTAACTTTGCAGCTTGCATCTTAACTGGCTCTAAAAAGATATTTTTTGTTTCTCCATCCATTAGGATCTTACCGTGATCCATAACGATTAAATCTTTTGTTAATTCATATACTTCATTACGGCTGTGGGTGACTAAAAGGGATTCTCCCTCATAAGAACCTAATAAATCATGTAATTGTAGTTGTAATTCTTCCTTTAAATATGCATCCAGTGCAGAAAAAGGTTCATCTAACAATAACGCATCCGGTTCATATGCCAACATTCTTGCCAGCGCAACTCTTTGCTGCTGTCCACCCGATAACTGGCTTGGATATCGTTTTTCTAGACCCTGAAGATGAAAGTTACGTAACATCTTAGTTACCACTTGTGCCTTCTCATTTTTTGAGCCTCGAATTCCCGCAGCAATATTTTGTGCAACGGTCATGTTAGGAAATAAGGCATAATTTTGAAACAAATATCCTACTTTCCTCTCCTGAGGTTTTAGGTTGATTTTATTCTTTGAATCAAATAAAACTTTGCCTCCCAATTCAATATATCCTTCGTCCGGTGTCATAATACCTGCAATACATTTTAAGGTCATACTTTTACCGGAACCGGAGGCACCTAGAATTCCCATGGGCTTTCCATTTGTTTCAAAATCCACATTAAGTTCGAAACCTTTTAATTTAGTGTGTATATGAACTTTTAAACTCATTGTATTTTCCTACCTTTTTCTTAAGGTTGTTACATTCATTGATACTACTACTACAAATGAAATGATTACTAAAATAAGTACATAATGATAAGCGGTGTCCATATCGCCTGCTGCAACTGCCGAATAGACTGCCAGCGGAAGTGTTCTTGTTTTACCGGCAATATTTCCGGCTATCATAGCGGTAGCTCCAAATTCACCTAACCCCCTTGCAAACGACAATATGGCACCGGAAAGTATTCCAGGCATGGCATTAGGCATTAAAACCTTTCGGAATATTTTACCTTCTGACATGCCCAAGGTTCTTGCTGCATAGATCACATTCATATCCACCTGTTCAAAAGCTCCCCTTGCAGAACGGTACATAAGTGGAAAGGATATAGTTACAGCGGCTAACACCGTTGCCCACCAGGAGAAGGCTATTTTAACGCCAAAAAAGTTTATTAAAAACTCTCCAAAAGGCCTTTTTACCCCGAATACGTATAGAAGAAAGAATCCGGCAACTGTTGGCGGTAAAACCATAGGAAGTGTCAATATCCCATCTAAAACTATTTTAACTTTTCTACTTTTTATACCATGTACCACTTTCGCAATTATGACTCCCAGAAAAAAAGTAATGATGATACTTATGGAAGCTGTTTTCATGGATATTAGAATAGGTGAATAATCCATCGCAATTTTCCCTTTCTCAAACTTTATATAAGCAGCATATCATTTATTGCACAGAAAAACCATAACTTACAAATAAATTGGTTGCTTCTTCGCTTTGTAGATATTCTACGAATAAAGCAGCTGCTTCTTTCTTTTGTGATGCTGTTACAATTCCGATAGGATAGATAACTTTTTCATCTAAACTTCCTTCCGGTGCCTCTGAAATAATAGTTACCTTATCTAAAGACGCTGCATCTGTTGCATAAACCACACCTGCATCTGCACTGCCTTCAGCAACCCAGTTTAATACTTCTGTAACATTAGTACCTAAGCTTGCTTTTTCTGCAACTTTATCATAAATACCTAAAGAATCAAATACTTTTTTTGCATATTGTCCTGCTGGTACACTCTCAGGATCTCCAATGGCAATAGTACCTGCATTCAGAATATCTTCAAAGCTTGTAACCTTAGACTCTACACCAGTGGGAACGATTAATACAACCTTGTTTTCTAATAATTCTACAATAGAATCGGCATCCATCATATTCTCATCTTTTAATGCGTTCATTTGCTTCATAGCTGCTGATAAAAATACGTCTGCATCTAGGCCTTCTTCAATTTGAGTTTGTAATTTTCCTGAACTATCATAGGTACCTTCTACTTTAATCCATGGATATTTTTCTTGAAACTGTGGAATTAATTCTTCCAGTGAATTCTTCATACTTGCAGCTGCAGCAATTAAGATAGTAACTTCTTCTTTATCTGTGTTGGTTTCTGCTTCAGGTGTTTTTTCAGATTCTCCATCTGTTTTTACTTCTTCTGTTGTGCCCTGTTCTTCTTGCTGTGTGGAACTTTCAGGTGTTTCTTTGTTGTCCTTTGGCGCTTTCTTGGAACATCCTGCAACCATGGTTAATACCATAACCATAATCATTGATAATACTGCTAGTTTTCTTTTCATTTTCTTTTCTCCCTTAATTTTTTTATATAAAGAGTGTACACTCAATATATCGAATGCTTTCTAAAAACAACTCGATAGCAAAATAGAAAGTCAGCTGTATAAATGATATTGTAACAGTGACTCATCTCTATTTAAAAAAGTTCTTTTCGAATATCTTTTGAACTGCTAATTTAGCTTCTTCCTCAAATCTTATATATTTCTCTACCAACTGCCTTCCCTCTTCTGTCAGGGTTGTATATCCCCCGTTTATTCCTCCTGGCTGCCTGTCCACCACGGAAAATCCAACCTGCTCTTCCATAAGATTAATCATAGTCCAGCCTTTGCTGTAAGATATATTCAGCTGTTGGCAGGCATATTTTACAGAATTGGTATAATGAATCAGTTTTAGCAGCATGGCTTCTCTCTCACCAAAAAAGTCTTTTTCTTTCACCAATTTTATTTCTATCTGGGGATGAAGGATTTGTTTATTATGATATTCCAATAATTCTTCGTAATCTTCCTCTTTATCCGCATCAAATAAGATTCCTCTATCCTCTACTTCAACTAATTCTCTTTCATAACCGACTTCACATATTGCACCTTTTAGTCCCTGATTTCCATTATACTCGAGAATGTCAGAAAGTAAAGAAGTATGAATTAAAAGCGGATGTCCCTTTCTTCCCCGAAATACCGGTGAAGCCAGTTTTGCTTCTGAATTCATAAGTTTTACTACGGTATCCTTTGTAAATAAAGGAATGTCCGTAGGTGTAAATAGAATCCGATCACATTTATCTGCAAGATAATTTAAACCAATTTTTGCAGAATCAAACATTTCAGTGTGTTGATAATTTTCATTTCTCAGACATATCACATTCTTTTTGGCAACGTGTTTTTCTAATACTTCCGCATTATTTCCTGTAATAAGAACAATAGGGTCTACTCCTGCCTGTTCAAATGTTTGAATGATCCGCTGTATCATTGTAATTGAACCAATTTTTAACATAGGTTTAAAGGAATGAATGCGGGAACTCATTCCGGCTGCTACAATTACTGCACCAGTTTGCATTTCTTTACCTCTCATCTACTATTTACTGCTTAATATCAATGTCAATTAGCTCTTTCTGATCCTCTGCCATAATCAGTTCTAAATCCTCAAGGTGTTTTTTTATCACCTTTTTCCCCCCAACATCTCCACTCAAGGTAAATAAATCCAAAAAATATTTTTTACCTATAATACATGGATTCCCTAATGTGCCATCATAAACCAAACTTGCCAGTTCCTTTTCGGAGATTTTGTAATTATTTATTAAGTGTTCTAACGTACTTCTTTTTAGATAGGGCTGGTCACAGACGCTAAATAATACACCGTCTACATTAGGCTCTATTTCAAGTATCTTACGAAGCCCCAAATGAATGGAATGGGATATTCCAAGATCCGGCTCCGGATTTTTCACCGGATAATATCCATACTCTAAGGCTTTCTCATATATTTCTTCATACTGGGTCACTACAACCTTAGTAAGATCTGAAATTTCATAAACTTGATCAAATATATGAAGATACATTTTTTTATCGTCCATTGTATCCAATAGCTTAATTCCACCATATCTTTTGCTGTTTCCTGCCGCTAAAAGAATAATTCCTACCTTCTTCATCCTAGCTCCCATTCACCATATTAAAAAGAAATTACCTTACCTGCTTGCTGCATTTTGTCCAGGATTTCATACATATTGCTTACCTGTCCTACTTTTAATTCTTCTGCAATCTTATAAAAATTCAAACAGGTTCCACAAACCAATACTTCTACGCCTTTTTCTTTCAATTTTTTAATATGATCCACTGCCTGTTCATCTAAAGCCGTAAGCTTCACTCCACCATTCATAAATAAAAGGTAAGAAGGTAAATCAGCAGACTCTGTTAATGTATATAAAAACATTCTCATTAAGTTTGTACCAAGTTCCTGATCTCCCTCTCCAATGTAGTCTTTTCCTATAAATACTACATAGTCTGCCTTAGGAGCAGGTTTTTGTTGTTCTAACTCTTCTAACATGGCATTACATTCCTTGCATTCTTTTGAAAGTGCAACGGTATATAAGCCGCCCTCTTCTTTTACTTCTACTTCAAATCCTGTAGTGGCTGCAAGCTTCTTTAGATTTTCCACAGCAACTTTATTATCAACCTTTGTTATAATCTTCTCTTCCCCATTATCAATTTCTTTCTTTGTCATTATTACAGGTATCGGACAAGCTTGTCCAATGGCATCCACTAATTTATTCATGTCTTTTCTCCCTCCAAACATTCTCTGTCTTCGCTTCTTCTATTTATATTATTTTTAAAACCTTCCATGCTCATAAGCCACAACTGCTTCCAGTACACCGCCGCCTATGGATCTTGCTTTATCTGATATGGTAAAACAGTGATTTCTTTCACATCGTGCATCGATATCACCGCATTTCATCCCTTCTTTTACTTTTACGCCGGCTTGCAGCATTCCTCTTACAATACCGGACATAAGGGCATATACGGGCTGTCCCCCGGTCATAGCAATGATTTGGTCTTTTTCCACCAGATCACCTATATCAGCAACCGGTTGAAACTCCCCATCTGCTGAAGCTCGAATGATCCTTTCAATGGTATAACCACCAACATCACCGGGAATTCCTGTATTAGGAATAGCACTTCCCTCCCGAATTACTTTTCCTAAATAATGACCTCTTTTTGTCTCAATTACCCCATGGCAGTCCTTACCTGCCGTAAAACCAGGTCCTACTCCGATTACCAAAGGAGCTTCTTTCATGGTGGTTCCGAGATTCACTTTTGCAATAATAGCATCGATTACAACTTCCGGTGCGTAGATATCCCGAATGGCCGCTTTTTCATCTACTATAATAGGAATGGCTCCTTCTGCATGTGCTTTTTCCACTTCCTCTATTGTATGGACTAATACACCTCTTACACCTTCAATTACGGCTTCCTTTTCATATACGACTCTGGAAAAGGCTACAATTCGTCTAACCGTAGTTGGAATTGGTATCTCTGTCATAAGTATATCATATCCGGCCTTGTATAGCCGATACGCTATACCCGTTGCCAGATCTCCTGCACCTTTAATTAATACTTTCATATCTTCTCCAATCTATCAGTCAAAGGGGATACTTAACTTGCTATTGGCAAGTTTACCCCCTTACTCATTCTTGCATGCTTTATAGGAAGATAAATATACTTTATCAATGCCCAGTTTTCTCACCATATCACGTATGCACAAGGCTTCTTTAAGTCTTTGCTCATCGTCTACTTTATTTAAAATAATCACATAATCCATATTTTTATGCAATCCTTTTTTCAATCCCCAGCTATTGCAGATTACTTTTGCATAATCATCTTTGGTAATTATACCATCTTCCGGTTTCTCAAGTAATTTAGAGGCTATTGCATAGCGAAAACACATATCTGCTAAAGGTTTTCCTAAAGCATCCATACCTAAAACACCAATTACCATTGTACTTTCCTCTAATATTACCGGCTCCCATTCACCGGGTACTTTAAAAGGAAGACGCTTGGCTCCATCGGCCTCTATAATCATAGGAAGCTTTTTACCGGTCAGTTTTTTTAAGAATTCCAAGGCCGGTGATTTCATTTTACCGGTATCACTTTCCAAACCAATCCACACAACTCCCTTTTTTCCCAAGTATCTATCCACAATTTCCACGGATTCTTCCCTGCACCAAGGCCAATGTTTCGGTGGCATCATATGAGTGGTGGTTGTCACAATAACCTGTTTCCTTTTTTGTGCATATTCTTTTGTTAACTGTTCTAAGGTGGAAGTTTTTCCGCCTCCTCCTACAACGGACACAATGGGAGAAGATACCTTGTCCAAACCCAATGCGTCTAATAGCACAGGATTTATTTCCCATTCTGTTTTATTCGGTATCATTAGTTTCATAGTCACCCATGTTCCCTTCTGTGGAATAAATATATGCTATCATTTTTCTATGTTGGTATAATAATTACTGCAGAATTCAATGAAGGACTTTTCTAAACGGCTAAATCTCTTACGTTTTTCAAAAACAATATAAAGATTTCTGCAAATAGCCTCGCCTTTTGGCTCATACATTAAGACTTTGCCTTCTTCCGCAAAATCCTGAGCAGATTTTTTGGACATAATGGATATTCCCATACCTTTACTAACTGACCTTTTAATAATTTCCTGATCATTAATACGGGCAACAACATTTAACTTGGAACCCTCTATTTTCTTAGATTCCAAAAACCTCTCAGAGGATTTTAAAGTTCCGGAGCCCTTTTCTCTAAGTATAATCGGCTCTTTCAGCAGATGATTCAAAGCATTGGGTTTCTCCAGTAACTCCTTATAGTGTTTTTCATTCGGTGTAATAACTACAAGCTTGTCCTCATAAAATGGTATAAAATTAAGTTTGCTATTTTCATCTCTTACACCTACAAATCCAATATCCACTTTATGTTTTAAGATCTCATCAATCACATACTGGCTGTCCCCATGATTGATGGAAAAATATATGTTTTTATTCTGCTTTTTAAAGGCAGAGATTAATTCGGGCAATATATATTGTGAAGGAATTGTGGAACCTGCAATTACAATGGATTCATCTGTCTGAGACTTTGCACCAAATTCCTGATATAAGTCTTCTTTTATCTCTAAGATTTCTTTCGCATATTCGTATAATCTCTCACCATCACTTGTGGTTTTCACAGTCTTTGTAGTGCGGTCTACCAACCTCACATTCAGTTCTTTTTCTAAAGAAACTATATGTGAACTTATGGTTGGCTGGGTAAGAAATAAATTTTTTGCTGCTTTTGAAAAGCTTTGTAACTCAACAACTTTTACAAATGCCTCTAGTTGCCTCAATTCCATATTATACACCTACTCTTCTCTATTATATAACAAAAATTATATCATGATTTATCGATTATTTCTATAAATAATTTTCTTTATTAGATAATATCTATAATTGAATCCTAGCCTTTCCTAATTTGTTATAGTAAAATATAATAAAACCATACTATATTAGGAACCTGCTTTATGTTCATAATTTCCGCACCTTGTTGTGCTGCACTCTATTGTGCTTCATTCTGTTGTGCTACACCCTGTTGTGCTGAACTCTGTTGTATTACACTTTATTGTACATTTATAGGTATTGCTTCGGAGTGCATGTATTGTGTTTTATTTATTCCGTTATTGTAAAGTTATCAGATCATAGAGGATATACTTATAGATACTCATTAAAGGAGGATGTATCGTTATGGCAAAAAAAAATGTACCGCTTACCCAGTTAGTGAAAACCTCAGGCTGCGCAGCAAAATTAGGTCCCGGTGTACTCCATAGTGTATTACAGCAGCTGCCTAAGTTTGAAGACCCCAATTTAGTTGTTGGCTTTGACACAAGTGATGATGCTTGTGTTTATAAAATAAACGATTCCCTTGTAACAATCCAAACAGTAGATTTCTTTCCCCCAATGGTAGATGATCCTTATTTCTTTGGGCAGATTGCCGCTGCTAATGCCTTAAGTGATGTATATGCCATGGGAGGTAATCCGGCCCTTGCCATGAATTTAATGTGCTTTCCATCCTGTTTGGAAATAAACGTTATGCAAAGCATATTGGAAGGAGGCTATTCTAAGGTAAAGGAAGCTGGTGCTGTGGTTGCAGGGGGACATACTATAACCGACCCCACGCCAAAATATGGTTTATGTGTAACCGGTTTTGCCCATCCTTCTGAAATTTTAACCAATAGTTCCGCACATACAGGGGACGTTTTGGTTCTTACCAAGCCCATTGGGTTAGGGGTTATGAATACTGCCGCAAAAGTACACATGCTGGATGAAGGACAGTTAAAAAATATTATAGGTATTATGTCGACTTTAAATAAATATGCCAAAGAAGCCATGTCTGGTTTAGATGTTCACTCCTGTACCGATGTAACCGGCTTTAGCTTAACGGGGCATAGTTATGAAATGGCTTCCGGAAGCGAAAAAACCATAGAAATATACACCGATCAGGTGCCTGTTATTAATGGTGCTTTAGATTTAGCAGCAATGGGAATTATACCAGAGGGAATGTACAATAATCTGGATTATCTTGCTGACAAGTATATTTATAAAAATACCCTGCCTCAGAATCTGAAAGATTTACTGTTAGACCCACAAACTTCCGGCGGTTTACTGGTTTCCTTACCAGAAAAAGATGCAAAAGAATTTTTAAAACGCATGGAAGAACACACGCCATATGCTAAAATAATCGGACAAGTAACAGAGAAAAAAGAAAAGCCATTGCTTATTTATTAAAGGCTTTCTTTGATAGGTTGGTTTGATTTGTATTTAAGCTTTGGGAAAGGAATAACTTTATTATGGACTATTATCTTATTACATTTTCCAGTACCCATGCAGCCATAGCTGCGCAAAAATTTTTAAAGGATAAAATACATTTTTATGTTATGCCAACATTAAGGGAGATATCCAACAGTTGTGGTATCTCCCTTAAGATAAATGAGTCTGCTTATGAGGAAATTATGGAAGCTATAAAAGATTTCCCCATAAACCATGGTATGTATAAAATTTATTTGATTACCCCTAGTGAGATTAAGGTAATGGAATAGGGTAATCAAAAGGTGAAAACACATAGTTAATAGCAAAAATAAGTTTTGCAAGTTTCCTTATATAAACTGATTCAGCTTGTTTTATAATATCTTAATTATTTGCTTTTACTGTAAATATATGAGCTATAAATCTGATTAGCACATAAAATACAAGGATTACTGCAATGGCTTCTTCTACTTTTACAATTACAGGTAGTATACCTGTGTTAAAACCTTGCTTCATCAGAAATCCATTGCTTAACTTTAATGCTAAAGCAGAGATTACCATCGGGAATGTGAATGCACTATAACTTGGATAAAACTTTAATTTCAATAGCCCCGCCAGGCGGCTGATGGCAAATAAATAAAATCCTTGTGACAATATTAATAGCAGCCAGAACATAATCATGTTTTTTGTATCAAAACTATTTAAATAGCCAGCTAAACATAAGGAGCCCGGAGCTGCAAATATTATTAAGGTTGGCAATGCTGGTTCCGGTATTTCTTTTACAACAAATACACGCTTTCCAACAACAAATATTAAAATAATATAAGATATAAAAGCAAACCAGAATGCGATTTGACCTATGGCCGGTTGGAATGCTTTTCCTGTTACCGCTGCTGCGGCAATACCTACATATACAATAAACCAGCTTGGAAACACCTGCTTGATTTTAAAGTTCCCCACAAACTTAAAGGTGAAACGAAGCAAAAATACCAGATGCAAAATTATTCCGGCAATCCATACTCCAAATGCTATATTATTGTTATATGGTTTTATGTAAGTAGCTAAAATCATAATTCCCATGGGGTAGGTGAGAAACACGGAACCTCCAATAGGACTATTCAAATCATTTTTAAGTTCTTTCCAATCACTTAAAAATTTGATTGTAGTAATAATAAATATAGCTGCAGAAATAATTCCAAGTATGTTCCTATAAATCTCCCCATAAGACTGAACCAAATTACCTAATACTGCAAATGAAAGCATTACACCTACTATAGTCATAGGTATCTTTTTCAAAAAATTATTCACCGCATTTCTCCTATTCCTTTTACTTTTCCTCTATTTTAATTACACCGTCTTCTATTAATTCTCTTGCCACCCATTCAGCTACTCTTCCGGTTATGGTAATGCAGTGACTTTTTCTTTCCGGAGATTGAAAGTTATCACCTGCCCATTCTTTTGTAATAACCCGGCAACAGGTAGATTTATATTGTTCTTTTATAAAGTCATGAAGACCCTTTGATTTTTCAAACATCTTTGGATTCATAGTTTCCCCGTGAACCCTGCCATATACCATTCCTAAAGCCATTTCCCCGCCGGAAACAGCTCCGCACAGACACCCCGCTTTACCAAGACCGATTGGAAATCCGGATGCTAATTTTACAACATCATCAGAATATGGTTTTCCTAAGGCATCATTAATGGTTTGCACCACTGCTTCTGAACAGAAAAACTCGCCTTTTCTAAAATAGGTTTCAGCAGTTTCCCGAATACCTTCCAGATACTTTTCTTTTAAATCATTCATATCTTTTCCTCACATTCTTTTCATATTGGTATATTTCAATCAAATCCCCCAACCCACTTGAAATGCAAATCAAATGAATTAGAATAAGTATAAATATAAATATGTTAGTTATGTCTATAATTATACTTATAGAATGGTTAGAGGTAAAATCAATAATCTATATGGGTGGACCCAACTTATAGATTCTATCTATAAATAGATTCATTACAGAATGAAAGTATTGTGATATAATACAAACGGAATGAAGTAAATACAAGCTCGCTTGTATTTACTGAGTGGAGTGCCAAGATCATGAACACGTCTTTTGTTCATGATATAATACAAACGGAATGAGTAAATACAAGCTTGCTTGTATTTACTGAGTGGAGTGCCAAGATCATGAACACGTCTTTTGTTCATGATATAATACAAACGGAATGAGTAAATACAAGCTTGCTTGCATTTGCTGAGTGGAGTGCCAAGATCATGAACATATTTTAGGTTCATGATATAATACAAAGAGTAATGGGTTTGCAAGCTTACTTGTAGATTTTAAGGGACTCACAATGCCACGAATACGTTTTTTTTATGATATAAAAAGTGGAGTTAAAAGTTGTAAGACTATTTGTAAATTATAAATGTAATACCAAAAGTTATAAATAAGTTTTCTGTTCATGATAAAGCACAAATTGAGTTGTCAATAACTCTATTTAGCGAAAAAATTTAGATCCCGATACTATGAGATAAGATTGGAGATTAATATGAAAAAAGTATATATGGACCAGGCTGCCACTTCCTTTCCGAAAGGGCCCGGTGTAATAGAAGCCATGGTAGAATTTATGACTCAGGTTGGTACCAATATAAATCGTGGAAGTTACGAAAATGCTTATGAGACTGCAGGAGTTGTATATGAAACAAGAGGAAAATTATGTAAACTTTTTGATTTTGTTCCTGTAGAAGACAAAGCGAAGAATGTTATATTCACCCCCAACATAACCTATGCACTTAATTTTATAATAAAGGGATACTTAAAAGCCGGTGATCATGTCCTGGTAAGTTCTATGGAACACAATGCCGTTATGCGCCCTTTGGTACAGCTGCAAAAAGACAGAGGAATTACCTTTGATCGTATACCTTGTACCAAAGAAGGTGAATTACAGGTGGAAACCATAGAAGCCATGCTGCAGACGAATACTAAGGCTATTATTATGACTCACAGCTCAAACCTATGTGGAACCCTGATGCCAATTAAAGAAGTTGGAGCAATTGCCCATAGGCATGGCTTAAAATTCATTGTAGACTCTGCTCAGACAGCAGGCACCTTTCCTATATCCATGAAAGATATGCATATTGATGCTCTTGCATTTACAGGCCACAAAGGTCTGTTAGGGCCTCAAGGAATAGGTGGCTTTCTTATAACCGATGAAATGGCCGATCAAATGACACCTCTCATAACCGGAGGAACCGGCAGCATATCCGATACAGAAGAAACTCCAACCTTTCTTCCTGATAAATTTGAAGCAGGCACCTTAAACCTGCCGGGAATCATAGGACTTCATAGGAGTCTAAAATACTTAGAAGAAGTGGATATCGATAAAATCCATGAAAAAGAATTAAAATTAACACAACAATTCATAGATGGCGTGTCTAAAATAGAAGGAATCCGTATTGTCGGAAAAACCTCCTGTGAAAATAGAAGTGCCGTAGTGAGCCTTCAAACAACGAATATAGATGAAGCAATTCTAGCCTTTCGCCTAGACCAGGAATACCAAATAATGACCCGGGTAGGAATGCACTGCGCTCCAAATGCCCATAAAACCTTAGGAACCTTCCCGGAAGGAACTATTCGTTTTTCTTTTGGGTATAGTAATACGGAAGAAGAAGTGGAATATGCCATTAAGGCAATAGAGGAGATTTGTAAACAAAATAGAAATTGACGAAAATGTTTATATTTACACTATTTGATAGAATAGACGTATTTTAATACAAAATTGATATAAAAACTAACTAAATTGAAAGCCAGCTTTGCCTCATATACTATATTGAACTTCGTGAGTATGGGATAATTGTTTCTTGTGACTTTGGAAGAATTCGTTTATGGTTCTTATATCATAGAAATCGTGCCAATATTGAAAAATAAAGATGTTTGAGGAGGGGTAAAACCCCGACGAGTTCTTTATTTTTCAATATGTTTTAAACGATTACTATGATATTAGAACCATCGAAATCTCCAAGCTGAACAAGAAACAGTTATCCCATACTCTCGAAGTTCTAAATAAATAATAAGGGCAAAGCGTCCTTTTAGTGTCCTTTAGTGTCCTTTAAATATTATTCAGCCTTAACTGCAATAGCCTCAATTTCAAATAATCCGCCCATTGGAAGTGCAGCTACCTGTACACAGGAACGAGCAGGAGTTTCGCCTGTAAAATATTCTCCATAGATTTTATTGATTTTAGCAAAATCAGTAATATCATTTAAGAATACAGTAGTTTTTACAACATTAGCTAATGTTAAGCCTGCAGCTTCTAAAACAGCCTTTAAATTGTTTAAAGCCTGAGTTGCTTGTGCTTCAACACCTTCAGCCATTTTACCGGTAGCTGGGTCTAATCCTAATTGTCCGGATGTATATACGGTATCTCCTGCCTGAACTGCATGAGAGTATGGTCCTACTGCTGCTGGTGCATTCTTTGCTACTATAGTTGTTCTTTTCATTATAATGATCCTCTCTTTCTGGAAATATATTTTCCTTGGTTTTCTTTTAATAATTTTCCGTCTTCAACAAGAAGCTGACCTCTTAAGAATACTTTCTCCGGTCTGCCTTTTATATTATACCCTTCAAAAGGTGCATAATCAACATTTTGCATTTGATTTTCCGCGGTTATTTTCCCTTGATATTCTGGATCCCATACTACAATATCAGCATCGCTTCCTGCTTGTACGGTACCTTTTCCAGGATAAAGTCCATAAAGCTTTGCAGGATTTTCTGCCATTAGCTTGCACATCTGGGTCAGTGATATTCTATCTTCTAACACTCCATAGGTGTACATAACTGCTGCCCTTGTTTCAACACCGGGCATACCATTTGGAATCTTGGTATAATCATCTTTACCCATTTCTTTTTGTTTCAGGGTAAAACTGCAGTGATCTGTTGCAAGGGTATGGATTTTATCTTCTTTAAGACCTTTCCATAAGCATTCACTATCTTCCTTAGTACGTAGTGGAGGAGAAATCACATATTTTGCACTTTCAAAACCAGGCAGATAATATTTACTTTCATCTAATAGCAGATATTGAGGGCATGTTTCAACATAAACTTTTTGTCCTTTTTCTGCTGCTCTTTGAATAACTTCAAAACCTTCCTTGGTACTTAGATGTACTACTATAACAGGTACATCCACTAATTTAGCTATCGTTAAAAAACGATTGATAGCTTCTGCCTCAATACAAGCAGGTCTTGATACCGGATGGGCACTTGGCGAAAAATTACCTGCCCTTTTCTGTTCTGCAATCAGCTGATCGATTAGTTCACCGTTTTCGCAGTGAACACCCACGATACCGCCATATTCTTTGATTCTTTTTAATACTTCGTATATTTCCCCATCTCTTACTCTGGAAGCGTAGGTCATATACAATTTAAAGGTAGTAATTCCTTCCTGAAACATATGAGGAACTTCTTCGCTGGTGTGTGGATTCCATTCGGATATTGCCATGTGAAATCCATAATCACAGGAGGAACGATTGTCTGCTTTTTTATGCCAGTTGTCAAGGCCTTCTTGCAGCGTTTCTCCTTTATTTTGGGTGGCAAAGTCAATCACACAGGTAGTTCCGCCTACAATAGCTGCTTTTGTACCTGTATCAAAGTTGTCTGCAGTTACGGTGCCGGATACCTCTAAATCAAAATGGGTATGAGCATCAATAAAGCCTGGGAATACGTACTTACCTACTACATCAATGACAGTAGCATCCTCTTCGGGAATCTTTGTTCCAACTTCTTTAATTATTTCATCTTCAATCAGCACATCCGCCTTTAATGTGTCAGATCCGGAGATTACGGTGCCGCCTTTTAATAAATACTTCATCATTAACCAAGCTCCTTTCAAAGTCTGGAGACTTTGTGCGTAGCACAAATCTCAAATAGATGAAGAAGTTCGAAATGAGAATTCCAATGGATTCTCATTTTGGAGTTCTTCAAAGACTTAGTATTTCTTTTCACTCTTTTCCTGTGAATTAAATTAAAATTTACAAGATTTTTATTCTGTATATGCCTTTGAGTCGGAGTTAAGGCTCCGACTCAATAAGGCAAGTTAGTTACTTAACTCATATTAAGTATAACTTGTAGATTTTAATTTGTTAATACGCAATTATTAAATCGCATATTTTTTCATACACCGTTGTAGGTAGCCTTTATTGCTTTATTTATTTTGCAACTGACAACTTTCCCATAACAAATTCTTATCTAGAACAGATAGCTGTAATTATTATAAACAGCGGCGATGAATTGTTCAATTCCAGCATATAGGCCGGTGTCCTTTAAGCCTTTTACGGTTGATATTTTTCCGCCCAATCTAACCTGGAAGGTAAGACTATCTTTATCTACTAATACAAAACCTTCATTGGTACTGTCCTCAAAATCAGCAGTATTGTTAAATAAAGTAAATTTTTCTTTGTAAGGTGCACTATCATATGGACAGAAAGTTTCACAGTTGCCACATTCGTTACACATCTTATCAACATGAAGAATTTGTGCCAGTGCCATTCCAGGAACATGGATTGAGATATTGGCTCTGTTAGGACAGACTTCCACACAGTTTTCACATACGGAAGAGCATCCTAAACAACGGCCGGAATCTTTGCCGTCTTCATCTGCTTTCTCAATCACGCCTCTCTTAGCATAAATCGCTTCTATGTCTAAGTCAGCTACTATATCTTTTGCAACTTCTTTATCAAGAATTCCTTCTGCTGCTTTTCTAGCATCACGAATGGCTTCTACTACAGTTGCCGGTCCATATAAGCCGTCACCTGCCACAAATACACCTTTTACATTGGTTTCAGCTGTTGTAGAATCAACTACAGGATAACCTTTTTCGTTTACAGCAATATTGTTCTCTTTGTAGAAGTTCACATCTGCTTTTTCACCAACAGCTGCAATTACAGTATCTGCAGGAACTTTAACAATTTCATCGGTTTCTACCGGTTTACGTCTGCCGGAAGCATCCGGATCACCAAGAACCATCTTGCGGCAAAGAAGCATTCCATCTTCATGACGGTATGGAGAAAGTAATTCTCTAAATTCAACTCCATCTTCCAAAGCAAGAATTAATTCTTCTTCGTCAGCAGGCATATAGCGTTTTGTTCTTCTATATACTAAAGATACCTTTTCAACACCTTTTGTTCTCTTAGCTGCTCTTGCAGTATCCATGGCAGTATTACCACCACCGATAACTACTACATTTTTGCCAAGTTCTACATTGCCATCGGATTTCTTAAAGTCTTCTAAGAAAGCTAAAGCATTGATTGCTTCTCCCTCTTCTAACTTAAGAACACCTGGTTTTGATGCACCTATTGCTAATACAATATTGTCGTATCCCATTTTCTTAATATCATCAATGGAGGATACTTCAGAATTCACTTTAATTTCAACACCCATAATCTTTGCTAATTCAATATCATTTTGAATGGATTCATCCGGAATTCTAAATCCTGGGATAATGTATCTGATAACACCGCCAAGAGTTTCTCTCTTCTCAAAGATAGTTACTTTCATTCCGCTTCTTGCTAAGAAGAATGCAGTTGCTAAGCCAGCAGGGCCGCCGCCGATTACAGCAGTTTTTCCTTCACATGTTACAGCAGGTGCTTTTAATTCTTTCATCAGATCTTCAAAACCACCCTGTGCAGCTTCTAACTTCACGGAACGAATCATAATTGGTTCCTCATAGAAGTTACGGGTACATTTACTCATACAATTATGAGCACAGATAGTACCTGTTATAAAAGGAAGAGGGTTCTTCTCAACGATAACTTTTAAAGCTTCCAGATATTTTCCTTCTCCGGCAAGCTTTAAATAAGTAGTAATATCCTGATGTATTGGGCATCCCTGCTTACAAGGTGCTTCAAAACAATCCAATAATGGAACATGTCTTTCCATCTTACGGGATGGCAATGGCTTGATTGCTTTTGTATGGTTTGGATCTGTGATAGAATCTTGTTGTAATCTTTCAACTGCTTCTGGATTGATACCGTTAAATGGTTTGTATTCTTCCTTATCAAAAATCTTGGCAATTTGATCCATTCTTTCGTATCCGCCTGGTTTTAACACTGTAGTTGCTATGGTAATAGGCCAGATTCCTGATTCATAAATCTTATCGATATTGTGTACATCTGCACCGCCGGAATAAGATATTCTAAGCTTTCCGCCAAATTCTTTGGAAAGTCTTGCAGCCAATGCGATAGATAATGGATACAAGGAACGTCCTGACATATACATTTCTTCACTTGGAAGTTCTCCTGCCTTAACATCTACAGGGAAAGTATTTGTAATTTTAACACCAAAGCTTAGTTCTTTTTCATCAGCTAAAGCCATTAATCTCTTTAACATAGGAATTGCATCTTCATATTGTAAGTCATCTTTAAAGTGGAAATCGCCAAATGCGATATAGTCATATCCCATGTCATCCAATGTTTTTCTTGCAAATTCATAGCCTAATAAGGTAGGGTTACATTTAATAAAAGTATTAACATGTTTTTCGTTTATTAGATAGGAAGCAATTCGTTCAATCTCCTGTGGAGGACATCCATGAAGAGTTGATAAAGTAATAGAAGTACAGATGTTAGAAGTAATGGCATTCACATCTTCTTCTGTTACATTTTTAAATAAATTAATATTCTTTAATAAATACTCTTTACATTCTTTAAAAATAGAAGTATCTTTTGCTTCTTTTAAGCCTTCAATAAAGTCATCAATCTTCTTTGTTTTAATGCCTTCCAAGTCATATCCCACACTCATATTGAACATGAAGCCGTCAGGAGAACCAAGTTTAAATTCTTTTGCAATTACTTTAATTGCAAACCATGCTTTAACGTATTCGTCAAAAGCATCTGGAACTCTAAGCTCTGTAGACCATTCACAGTTATAGCATTCATCCTCTGCTCTGATACATGGTTTAGCTACAGGAAGATCTTCTCCGTCTAATACTTGTACCGTTTTTAACTCAAAGAAACGGCTTCCTGCGTAATAAGAAGCAACCAGGTTCTGCGCTAACTGAGTATGTGGTCCTGCTGCAGGGCCAAATGGAGTTTCTAATTTTTCATCAAATAAATCAAGATTGCGTCCTTCTTTTGCAACATAAGCTTTACGTACGCCAAAAACAGTATTTCTGTTTTTCTTCTCTTCTAAAATCCAATTCATTAATCTGTCAAATGGAATTGGTGTCATTCTATCACTCATAATAACCTCGCTTTCGGTGCCTTAGCACCTTTTTAATAATGATTACAGCTTTGTGCACCGGCACAAACTGTTCGTTGAAAAACACTATTTTTACAGCCTGAACTCCTAAGCATTTATGCTATTCCAAAGTTTTTCAGCCTCTGTTCTTACATTATTAATTGCTTTTTCTTCATCAATAACAGTTAATATTCTGTCTTTCATAACTACTTTACCGTTGATAACTGTTGTAGTTACGTGGTTACCATTCATTCCAAATAGAATATGGCTGTTGCAGTTTGCTCCTGACATTGGTGTTACTGGATTATAATCCGCAATAATTACGTCTGCAGCTGCTCCTTCTTTTAAGATGCCAAGTGGTTTCTTAAAGTAACGATTTGCAATAATTGCATTGTTCTTAAATAACATCGTAGGAACTTCTCCCCATGCTGCGTTTGCATCGCATAAATGATGCTTGTGAAGAATATTAGCTACTTTATAGGATTCAATCATATCATGGGTATAACCATCTGTACCAAGTCCTGTCAGTACACCATGTTTCATGATTTCCATTGTAGGAGGGCATCCGCATGCATTACCCATGTTGGATTCTGGATTATGAACTACCATAGTATCGGTTTCTTTTAATACATCCATTTCATGCTGATTTACATAAATACAATGTGCTGCTAAAGTCTTAGGTCCTAATATATTCAAGTCCATTAAACGGTCTATTACTCTCTTGCCATATTTCTTAAGAGAATCATATAAATCTTCGATACCTTCTGCTACGTGAATGTGATATCCTACCTCAGCAGGTTTATTAGCTGCGCAAAGTTCAAGGGTTTCGTCTGATAAAGTAAAGGAAGCATGAAGTCCCATCATACCTGCTATCATGTCAGAATCATCAGCTAAAGCATGTTTAATAAATGCCGCATTCTCTGCTACTGCTTCTTTCATCTTATCTTTTCCGTCACGGTCGGATACTTCATAACACAAACAAGTTCTTACTCCAAGTTCTTTTGCTGCATCTTCAATTGCAAATAAACTGTTTTTAATATTGCCAAAGCTGGCATGATGATCAAATACAGTAGTGACACCATTCTTGATACAATCAATATATGTTGCCATTGCACTTTGTTTTGTCTGTTCCAGTGTCAGGTGACGGTCGATAGTCCACCACATGCCATCTAAGATATCTAAAAATCCATTTGGATTATATCCTTTAATAGAAAGTCCTCTAGCCATAGCGCTGTAAATATGCTCATGGATATTGATAAAACCAGGCATGATCACGCCGCCCTTAGCGTCGATATACTCTGCATCAGGATATTCTTTTCTTAAATCTTCTGTCTTGCCTACTTTTTTAATTATTTCTTTCTCAATAAGTACTGCTCCATTCTCCAAAAATGGATTTGCATCATCTCTTGTGATGACTCTACCGTTTCCAATAATAAGCATGACTAATCCTCCTTTTTTTATATGGTTTACATTAATGCCCATTTTTTATGCTTGTAACAAGTTTACAAGGTAGTCTAGGCGGAAATTATAAACATATGCATAATTTAAATAGTTTTACACAAAATAATTTTGGTCTGTTATGCAATATGTATATAGTTTCTTCTATGGGTATAGTTTATCATCTATATTTATGAATTGCAATAGAAAAATACAATTTTTTTTAGTTTACCTAAATTTTTTTGTAAAAAACTATTGAAATATATTTTTTTTGTGATATTATGAAATTAGAACACCACCTATCGCGAAAGGAAATCTTAAATTATGAACTATACACTGAACTATTTAACTCAAATAGCACATGGCATAGCACAACAATTTGGCCAAAATTGTGAAATTGTCATACATGATTTAGCTTCTATAGATTTGGAGAATACTGTAGTTTATATTGAGAACGGTCATGTTACAAAACGTAATATCGGCGACGGACCATCTCACGTGGTTTTAGAAGCATCACGTAAAGATCAGTCACAGTTAAAAGACCGTTATGGTTATCTGACACGTACCCAGGATGGTAGAATTTTAAAATCATCAACTATTTATATACGTGGAGACGATAATAAAATCAGATACATATTCTCCATTAACTTTGACATAACCGCTTTTTCAACTATTGATGGAGTTGTGAAATCATTGATTTCCACAGAACCTGAAACTAAGGCTCCTGAAAGAATTACCCAGAATGTTAATGATTTGCTGGATGATTTAATTGAAGAATCTGTTTCTCTTATCGGAAAACCGGTAGCTCTTATGACCAAAGAAGAAAAAGTAACCGCCATCCAATTTTTAAATGATGCAGGTGCTTTTCTAATAACAAGATCTGGTGACAAAGTCTCCAAATACTTTGGAATCTCAAAGTACACACTATATAGTTATATAGATGTCAACAAAACAACAAAATAAGGAGGTCTTTTTCCATGAAACCAATACAATGGGCAATTAATGAAATGCCTAAAACAGAAGATAGCCAGCTAAAGGTTATGGCACTTGATGAGGTTAAGAAAGCCAGAATTTTTCACGAAAGCTTTCCTCAGTACTCAAAAACCCCATTAGCAAAACTAAATAATATGTCTTCTTATTTAGGAGTAAAAGAACTTTATGTAAAAGATGAATCTTATAGATTCGGCTTAAATGCATTTAAGGTTCTTGGCGGATCCTTTGCAATGGCTAAATATATTGCGGGTCAGATAAATAAGGATGTAGCAGAACTTCCTTATAATGTACTGACTTCTGATAAGTTAAGAGAAGAGTTTGGCCAGGCAACTTTCTTTACAGCAACTGACGGTAACCACGGCAGAGGCGTTGCATGGGCTGCAAACAGATTAAAACAAAAAGCAGTTGTTTATATGCCAAAGGGTTCAACCAAAACTAGATTCGACAACATTGCTAAGGAAAATGCAACTGTAACTATTGAAGAAGTTAATTACGACGAATGTGTTCGTATGGCTGCTGCCGCTGCTGCAAAAACTCCACACGGTGTTGTAGTTCAGGATACCGCTTGGGATGGTTATGAAGAAATTCCTGCTTGGATTATGCAAGGATATGGAACTATGGCCATGGAAGCAACAGAACAATTAAATGAAGACGGCTGCGACAGACCAACTCACGTATTCGTTCAAGCTGGTGTAGGTTCTTTAGCAGGTGCTGTTACAGGTTATTTTGTAAATCGTTACCCTGAAAATCCTCCAAAAATTGTTGTAGCTGAAGCGGAAGCTGCTGCCTGCCTTTACAAAGGTGCTGCTGCAAAAGATGGTAAAATACGTTTCGTTGAAGGAGATTTGGAAACAATTCAGGCTGGTTTAGCTTGTGGCGAACCAAATACTATTTCATGGGATATACTTAAAAATCATGTTACTGTATTCGCATCTTGCCCGGACTGGGTGGCAACAAAAGGTATGCGTTTGTTAGCTGCTCCATTTAAAGGAGATCCTCAAGTAATCTCCGGTGAATCTGGTGCTGTACCAACAGGATTATTAGCTGCCATTATGCAAATGGATGAGTATAAAGAATTAAAAGACTATTTACAATTAGACGAAAACTCAAAAGTTTTAGTCTTCTCTACTGAAGGCGACACTGATCCTGACCGATTCAAAGAAATCGTTTGGGATGGAAAAGAATATTAAGGAGGAAGAAAGATGAATTTTGATCAAATTAAAAGCGCTGCACAAGGTTACGAAAAAGCAATGACTAAGTTTTTAAGAGACTTAGTAAGAATTCCAGGCGAAAGCTGCGGAGAAAAAGGTCACATTGACCGTATAGCAGAAGAAATGAAAACTGTTGGATTCGATAAAGTTGAAATCGATCCAATGGGTAATGTATTAGGTTACATGGGTACCGGCGAAAAATTAATCGGTTACGATGCTCACATTGATACAGTAGGTATCGGTAACAGAGCTAACTGGAAATTCGATCCTTATGAAGGATATGAAACAGACACAGAAATTGGCGGACGTGGTACTTCAGATCAAATGGGTGGTATTGTTTCTGCAGTTTACGGCGCAAAAATTATGAAAGATCTTGGACTATTAAATGACAAATACACTGTATTAGTAACAGGTACTGTTCAAGAAGAAGACTGTGATGGTCTTTGCTGGCAATATATCATTAACGAAGATAAAGTTAGACCTGAATTCGTAGTTTCTACTGAACCTACTGATGGTGGTATTTACCGCGGACAACGTGGACGTATGGAAATCCGTGTTGACGTTCAAGGTGTTTCTTGTCATGGATCTGCTCCAGAACGTGGTGACAATGCTATTTACAAAATGGCTGAAATTCTTACAAATGTACGTGATTTAAATGAAAATGATGCAGCTGATGATAAAGAAATCAAAGGCTTAGTTAAAATGTTAGATGAAAAATACAATCCAGAATGGAAAGAAGCTAATTTCTTAGGACGTGGTACTGTAACTACTTCCGAAATCTTCTTTACTTCCCCAAGCCGTTGTGCAGTAGCTGACTCCTGTTCTATCTCTTTAGACCGTCGTATGACAGCAGGTGAGACTTGGGAAAGCTGCTTAGATGAAATTCGTGCACTTCCTGCTGTAAAAAAATACAATGCTACTGTTAGCATGTACGAATATGAAAGACCAAGCTACACAGGACTTGTATATCCTATCGAATGCTACTTCCCAACTTGGGTAATTCCAGAAGATCATGATGTAACAAAAGCTATGGAAGAAGCATACAAGGGCCTTTACGGAACTACACGCAGTGGTGCTGCTGATGCTGATGAAATGAGAAAAGCTCGTCCTCTTACTGATAAATGGACCTTCTCTACAAACGGTGTATCCATCATGGGACGTAACGGAATTCCTTGTATCGGATTTGGACCTGGTGCTGAAGCACAGGCTCATGCTCCAAACGAAAAAACATATAAAGAAGATTTAGTAAAATGCGCTGCTGTTTATGCTGCATTGCCAACTATGTACTGCAAATAATAAACTTAAACATTAATCATATTAAAGGAGAATGAACCCTATGAAAACACTTCAAACTTATATCGATAAGTTAAACAAATTAAATTTTAAAGAAATGTACAACAACGATTTCTTATTAACTTGGGAAAAAACAGATGACGAACTTGAAGCAGTTTGGACAATTGCTGAAGCTCTTCGTTACATGAGAGAAAACAACATCTCTACAAAGGTATTTGAAAGCGGTTTAGGTATTTCTTTATTCAGAGATAACTCTACTCGTACACGTTTCTCCTTCGCATCTGCTTGTAACTTATTAGGTTTGGAAGTTCAGGATTTAGATGAAGGAAAATCTCAGGTAGCTCATGGTGAAACAGTTCGTGAAACAGCTAACATGGTTTCTTTCATGGCTGATATTATTGGTATCCGTGATGACATGTATATCGGAAAAGGTAACGCATACATGCGTGAAGTATCCGAAGCAGTTAAACAAGGACATGAAGATGGAATCTTAGAACAAAGACCTACTATCGTAAATCTTCAATGTGATATCGATCACCCTACACAATGTATGTCCGATATGTTACACATTATCAACGAATTCGGCGGAATCGAAAACTTAAAAGGCAAAAAACTTGCTATGACTTGGGCTTATTCTCCTTCTTACGGAAAACCATTATCCGTTCCTCAAGGTGTTATCGGTCTTATGACTCGTATGGGTATGGAAGTTGTTCTTGCTTATCCAGAAGGATATGAAGTAATGCCAGAAGTTGAAGAAGTAGCTAAGAAAAACGCTGCTGCTACCGGCGGATCTTTCAAGAAAACAAACAGCATGGCTGAAGCTTTCAAAGATGCTGATATCGTATATCCAAAGAGCTGGGCTCCATTTGCTGCTATGGAAAAACGTACTAACCTTTATGGCGAAGGTGACCATGATGGAATCAAAGCATTAGAAAAAGAATTATTAGCTCAAAATGCTGGGCATAAAGACTGGGCTTGTACAGAAGAATTAATGAAGACTACCAAAGACGGAAAAGCTCTTTACTTACACTGCTTACCAGCAGACATCACTGGTGTAAGCTGCGAAGAAGGTGAAGTAGATGCTACTGTATTCGATCGTTACAGAACTCCACTTTACAAAGAAGCAAGCTACAAACCATATGTAATCGCTGCTATGATGATGTTAAGCAAATTCGAAGATCCAGCTGCTATTTTAAAGAAATTAGAAGAAAAAGGAACTCCTAGAATCTTCAAATAAAACATTCATATCAAAATAATATGACAATATAATATTGTATATCATTCTGAGGACTCCGGTTCCAGGAATCTATTAAAAGCAGGTTCCCCGGTGAAAATTCAGCATGCTGGATTTTCACTGGGAATGATAACAGAAACATAAAAGTCCTATGCAGAAATGAGGTATATATAATGAGCAAGAAAAAGATTGTTATTGCCTTAGGTGGAAACGCTCTTGGAAATACCCTTGCAGAACAAATGGAGGCAGTTAAAATAACTGCAAAATCCATCGTTGATTTAATTGAAGAAGGACACCAGGTAGTTATTTCCCACGGAAATGGCCCACAGGTAGGAATGATTAACAATGCGTTTACCGAATTCAGCAAAATCGAGAAAGATCAACCTATCGTTCCTCTTTCCGTTTGTGTTGCCATGAGTCAGGCATATATCGGATATGATTTACAAAATGCCATTCATGAAGAATTAAAGAATCGTGGAAAAGATACTCCTGTTGCAACTATGATTACTCAGGTTCGTGTAAATGGTGATGATCCTGCATTCCAGAATCCAACGAAACCTATCGGTAAATTTATGAGCAAAGAACAAGCTGATGAATTTTCACAGAAATATGGTTATCCAATGAAAGAAGATGCAGGCAGAGGTTACAGACGTGTTGTTGCTTCTCCAAAGCCTGTTGAAATTGTTGAAATAGATGCAATCCGTGCATTAGTAGACGCCGGCCAGGTAGTTATTGCAGGTGGCGGCGGCGGTATTCCTGTTGTATTAAACGGAAACCAGCTAAAAGGTACAAGTGCTGTTATTGATAAAGACTTTGCTAGCTGTGTATTAGCAAAGGAATTAGATGCAGATTATCTGATTATTCTGACTGCAGTTGAAAAAGTAGCTATTAACTTCGGTAAACCGAATGTGAAATGGTTATCCAATATAACTGTTGAAGAAGCTGAGAAGTATATGGAAGAAGGACATTTTGCTCCAGGCTCCATGCTTCCTAAAGTACAGGCCGCTGTTGATTTTGCAGCTTCTAAAGAAGGACGTAGTGCTTTAATTACCCTATTAGAAAAAGCAAAAGACGGCATTGCCGGAGAAACAGGTACCGTTATTAGTAAATAACCTGTTATGAATAGGATAAATCCTATTCTACTTACTACAATAATTACTGTAAAAATTTATTTCCCAAGATAAATTTTTTACATAATTATAAACCCCTAAATAATATCTTTATTTTATTTCTATTTAATCCTTTTCTATGTTAAGCCCCTATAGGTTCCCAATCCTATAGGGACTTATAAATTTTAGACTAATATGCTTTAGCTAAATTGATTATACTACTTGATATATTGCTTTATATACTACTTTGCTTTATTATTCTATACTACTTTGCTTCATTATTCTATACTACTTTCCTAAATTATTTTACAATCTCAAATTCCTGCATTCCCATAAATCCAGGAGCAACCTGGTATTTATCAAAGCAAATAACCGGATTTCCTTTTTCATTGATATAGAAGTTCGGATTCTCATCTATGGACGTAAAGCCCTCGATATCTGCAGAACCTTCACCGGCAACACCCCAATAAATGTAATCCGAATTATCCTGTACTCGCTTTTTCATCTGATCTATAATGGTTTCATTAGAAATATGGATGTAATCTTCACCTAATATGTCTTCTAGACTTAGCTGGGTATTTTCTTTCAGATCCAGATTATAAAAATACTTTTTACCATAAGCAGCACACCAGCTCTCATCCGCTGTAAGAACAAGAGACAGGCAGTTTTCTGTCTGATATTTTACATCATAATCAACGTCAATGCTAATATCCTTTTTTTCCCACTGTTCTTCCGTACCTCCCGTCTGTATAAATGACTGTTTGTATTCCTCTATACTCTTCTGTGCAGCAGCTACATATTCATCCACTATTTCTTCAATTTCTTTGTTTACATCCGTTACAAATTGTTTCGTTTTTTCTTGCTCTTCCTTACTTGTACTCTTTAAACCACTATTATCTTCTTCATCTATCTCCACGCCAGGTACTTTCACTGAAATACTTTGATTATCCTCTATATCTTCATAAGCGCGAACAGTAAGAACTTTAGCCAGGCTATTAATCACTGGAATCTTATCCATTCCCTTTGCAAATACTTCACTGGTATTTAACGCTACAGAAAAGCAAATAACCAGAATAGCTGCAGCTGTTATTGTGTAGTTAAATACACGAAATACGAAATTACCTTTTAACTTATTACCTCGGGAATTTAAATTATTAACCTGTTCATTCAGTGTATTATCAACTATTTCACTCAATTCTCCGGGAATCTTAATATGATCATATATCTCCTTGGACTCTCTGATCTTTTTCATATTCCTACCTCCAATTCATCCTCTAATAAGACTCTTAACCTTTTTAATGCGGCATATAGCCGGGTTTTTACTGTATTTATGTTAACCTCTAAGGTTTCTGAAATCTCCTTTAAGGTCATCTGTTCATAATAATGCAGTATAACGATTGTCTTCATATGTTCCGGTAACTCACATACCTTCTGATATACTTCTAATTTTGGTTCATAAGCCTCTTCATAATAAATTTCCTCTTTTATATCTGCCGGATCACATATAATCTCCTTTTTACCTTTTCTGATATAAAGAAGGCATTCATTTATCAATATTCTGTAGAACCATGTTTTTATTGCTTTTTCATTCCTTAAGCTATTATAGTTCTCCAAACCTTTGCATATAGCATTTTGTATAATATCTAAAGCACTGTCTTTATCATAAACATAACAATATGCAATTCGGTAGAAATTATTTTGGTTCGTTATAATATGTTCTACCAGGTTGTCATAGGTAACATCTTTCACATTTCTCCACTTTCCTCTCTCTCTTGTTATTCCAGAAGAATTTTTTTAAAGTATATTTATATTTTACTGTCTTCTGGAATTGTAATTAACATATATTTTTAATCTCTTATATTGTTTAGATACATTTCCTGCTAAAAAAGTTTTACTTTATAGAAAAACCCCTGTAAGATTATACAGTAATATCTGCTTCTCTTACAGGGGCTTTCTTTTTAATTCTATATATTAATTGATTAATTATGTGCTGTTGATGTCTGTTCCGCTTCTTCCTTGTCTTTAGGAAGTATTACATTCAGAAGAATTGCAACTAAAGATGCTAATACAACCGGAGACTTTCCGAAGATAGCTGTTATAGAAGCCGGGAATAAGGCTAAGGCTTCCGGAACAGATGTAACACCCATTCCTAATGCAACTGCAAGTCCAACTATGGAAGTATTTCTATAGGACATCTTTTGTTTTGTTATTAATTTAATTCCTGTCATAGTAATAGATGCAAATACAGAAGCTGTTGCTCCACCCAGTACGCATAGAGGAATCGTTGTTAAAAGAGATGAAAATTTAGGTAAGAAACCTGCTACCAGTAAGATTCCTCCTGCCAATCCTAATACACAACGGTTTACTACTTTTGTTGTTGCTACAATACCTGCATTTTGCCCGAATGTGGAGATTGGTAATCCGCCAATAAAGGATCCAATCATATTGGCAACTCCGGTTCCAATAATTCCGGAGGATAATTCTTTATCGGAAGGATCACGATCCAAGGCACCAACTGTAGCGGCTGACATATCACCGATTACCTGAATGGAGTTGATGATAAATAATAAAGCCATGGATATAATAGCAGATGCTTCAAATTCAATACCAAAATAGAGAGGTTTTGGCATCTGTACCCAGGCAGCTGCTCCTACTTCGTTAAAGCTAACCATTCCCATAAAGAATGCAACCACATATCCAACTACCATACCAAATAGAATAGAGGCTAATTTTAAAGTCCCTTTACAAAAATGGCTGAAATATGTTACTGCAATTAATGTTATAATAGCCACAGCCCAGTTCTTCATACTGCCATAATCAGCAGTTCCGGCACCACCAGCCATATAATTAACTGCTGTAGGATATAAAGATAATCCGATGGTCAATATTACGGTTCCTGTTACTAGAGGTGGGAATAAAGGTTTTAATTTTTTTACAAATAAGCCAACAACAATGGAAATAACTCCGCCTACTAATTGTGCTCCAAACACCGTTGCAACATTATATTGTGAAACGATAGATTGTAAGGTAGCCAAATAAGCAAAACTAACACCCATAATAGCAGGAAGTCCGGAACCTATAACTTTGCCTATTGGGAAAAGTTGAATGATAGTTGCCAGTCCGGCAGTTAACAACGCTGCCTGAATTAAAATTACCGTATCGGAAGTTTTCATAGTACCTTGGCTTACTGCTATTGCAGCAACTACAATTGCCGGCGTAATACATCCTACTATCATCGCAACTACATGCTGCATAGCTAGTGGAAATGCCTGCTTCATATCAGGTACTCCATTTAAATCAAACACCGATGCTTTATTTTTGTTTTTATTTAGTTTACCCAAATCGGTATCCTCCTGTCCTCTTATTTCTCTAATAAATGAAAAAAGCCCATTCTCTTTATTAAATATGCTTAGTCAATCTCTTAATTTCCACCTATAATTCGCATAATAATAAAAAATGGAGTAAGTACTATATAGTTCTTATTGCAATATATTTCCCTCTGAAACCTACCAAAAATCCAATTATTAGCTCAAAAATTAATTCGTATTTTTTAAATTCAGTGCTTTTGTTTAATTAAATGCAAAAACTTTTTGCGCAATACAAAATTTTTGTATATACATATATTAGCACGCATTTATTTATTCTACAATAGTCATTGTTAAATAAAATACAAGTTTTTATTGTTCAAATTGCACAAAATTTCACAGGTGCTATCTGGCGGTAAATAACGGTAATCCACAATTATTTTGGATAATTCCAATTATTAATTACAAATAATGGAATCCATCAAATAGTTCCGATTTCTGGTTTTTATACTCATTTGAGACACGCCAAAATTTCCTAGGCATATGATAATTTTATTTATGGCATTGAATTCCGGAATTTGTAATGGTTATCAATTCACAATAATCTTTATCTCCAAAGGTTTACTAATTTCCCTTACATCTCCATTTATCATATTGGGCAGAACCAAAATAATTATTTTTTATAAGCAGGTTTATAATGATAATAAATATCAATTAGAGTTTATCTATTGAAAATTTGAACCCCTATGGTAGTATAAAATTACATAGGAGAATCTATGAAGAATATAGATTAGAGTAATTTTACAGAAAGAAAGAGGTGTATTATGAAGATAGAAGTATGGTCAGATTTTGTATGTCCCTTTTGTTATATCGGTAAGAGACTGTTAGAACAAGCAATAAATAAATTTTCTCATAAAGATCAGGTAGAAGTGCTATTTAAAAGCTATGAACTGGATCCTTATGGAGAAAGTGATACAAGTTTATCCGTAGACGAAGTTTTAGCTGAAAAATATAATATGACTATGGAACAGGTCAAAACCATGAATGAACAGGTTATCCAAAAAGCAGTTACAGTAGGATTAAATTATAATCTTGATACTATGGTACAAACCAATACTTTGGATGCACATAGACTTGCTAAGTATGCCACGAAAGCTGGAAAGGGTGCTGAGTTAACCGAGAGAATTCTAAAAGCTCATTTTACAGAATCGAAATTTATCGGGGATAAAGATATATTAACAGAATTGGCAGTGGCAGTTGGTTTAGAACAAAATGAAGTGAAAAGAGTTCTATCCGGCAATGATTATGCAGATGCTGTACGTGCTGACGAAAAGGAAGCAAAACAATTAGGCGTGCAGGGAGTTCCATTCTTTGTGTTTAACCGCAAGTATGCCATATCGGGAGCACAGCCTTTAGACTTATTTATGGATACCTTGGAAAAAGTATGGAGAGAGGAAAACCAATCTTCATCTTTTGAGCAAATCCATAGAGGAGAAGGGGCTATATGTACAAATGAAGGCTGCCAGGTACCTGAAAGGTAAGCCTGTTAAAAAGAAAAGTAAAAAGTAAAGACTGTTACAAGATACGAAGCTGCCATCTTTCTCTGTATAAATTCAAATACCCGAATCGTATACAGAGAATGGCAGCTTATAATATTGTCCCTATTTCTCATCTTAACTTATGCAATAACTTTTCCTAATTTAAAGACCGTTTGGAAGTTAGAATTCCTTTAAAATTATAGCAAAAGGAATGGGTGTCGCTACTACTTTATTTATTTTTTAGCATTTTATATTTATCTGCATCCATTTTTTCTTTAATTAATTCTTTTACTTTTGCTAACTCTTTATCACTATTAAAAAAACGCTTTGGTAAAATTAATACACTGTTACTTGACTCGTATATAATAAACATATTTTCTTTTTCTATAATCTTATAAATATCATACCACTTGTAGGTAGAATCAAAGGATTCCGACTTTCGGTGTATACCATTTTCAGAAATAGTATATTCCGTTTCCTGCTGCAATAGCTTATTGGTGCGGAATTGCTTTTTTAAATTCCTTTTTATCAATACTGGATATAATATGGAGGAAATTATTACAAAAACAAATAAAACTCCAACTGTAATTTGATGAGATGACAGTTGGTCATTTTCCTCCTCATTTGCCTCCGTAGAGGTTACTGTTTCACTGCTTGAATCAGATGGGCGATTTGTCAGCAGCAAAACCGATAGCAAAATTAAAAGAGCTGCTATGTAGATTATTACTTTACTTAATGGATTCTTATTTCTTGAAGTGTAAAAATCAATAATTTCTTTTTCTTCTATTTGTCCATTTGCTATAATATTCCCTTGCTGTTCCCACATACTTTTCCTCCATAGATTACTTGCAAGAATTATCTGACTATAAACTTATACCAATTATAATATATGATGTAATTTTTTACAAGGTAATACTTGGTCTGCCTTTATAATAGATGTATGTCGAATAATACAAATTATTATCGAAATGAGTTGATTTTCCCTACTAAAAGGTATATTATACCAATAGGAACTATATAAAGGGGCAAACTTATCGAAAGGTAGGGACGCAAAGCCAAGGGTCTTCGTTTTCATAAACATGACAGCCGGTTGCAGCAGTAGTATGTTGATTATGCCTTTTATTTTATAATAAAAGGCTTTCTTAATTCACCTCTCTTTTCATGCAAGAAAAATCCCACTTTATATATGTAAATACAGATATAATTATATTCCACAAGGGAGAGCAAAATGAAGAAAATAAAATTGGGATTCAAAAAAAGTATTAAAACAAAACTTATTTTATCTTTTTCCGCTTTAGTTTTATTATCCTCTATTGTTTTGAGCATAATATCATTACAGGTAGCAAATTATATTATCAAACAGGTGGCAACCAAGTCTCTTACAACTATGGCCCATGATGCTGCCAGATTAGAAGAAAGCCGGCTGGAAACTCAGAGACGTTCTTTAAAGACCATAGTAGAATTACAGGATATCAGAAGCATGGACTGGGAAAATCAACAGCCTATTCTTCGCAGCATGTTAGCTAATACCGATTTTATAGAAATGGGTGTTATTCAGCCAAATGGAACGGTTAATTATTCTAAAGGAAATTCTATACAATTAGGCGAAGCTGATCCATCCATGAATGCAATTAAAGAAGAAAAAGAAGTGATTCTCTTCCTCGCTGACCCGGATACTGGCGAACAGTCTCTTTTGCAGGTAATACCTATTAAAAATGGGGGTGAAGTAGTAGGTGCATTATTAGGCCGCAGAGACGGAAAAGCTCTGACTAATATGGTAAATGATACCGGCTATGGAGAAGAGGGGTATGGTTTTGTTATAAATAGTAACGGAACTGTTATCGGTCATCCTGATGAAAATAAAGTGTTCGACCAATTTAACCCTATTGAAGAAGCGAAACAGAACAACAGTCTAACCTCTTTATCTCAACTAATCGAAGAAATGATTAGCAAGAAAGCAGGCTTTAAAGATTACGCTTTTGAAGGCAATCATTTATATGCAGGCTACTCTCCTATTGAAGGAACAGATTGGGTTATTGCTATAACCGCTACTGAAAGTGAATTATTCTCTTCTTTAGTTCAACTGGAGAAGATTATGGTAGCTGCCCTTGGGGTTATCTTACTGGTAAGTATCTTTGTTACTTATATATTAGGTAATTCCATTACAAAACCGATTATAAAAGGTGTTGGATATTCTAAGAGAATTGCAGGTTTAGATTTAACAGAAGATATAGATAAAAAAGCTTTAAAGAAAAAAGATGAAACCGGTGAACTTGCCAATGCTATGCAAAGTATTCTTATTGAACTACGTAGAGTCATCAATGAAATCAACGATTCCGCTGAACAATTAGCTGCTTCTTCCGAGGAGCTTACTGCCACTTCCCAGCAAACAGCAAATGCTTCAGAAGAAGTTGCAAAAACAGTGGAAGAAATTGCAAACGAAGCTTCAGAACAAGCGCGAACTACTGAATTAGGAACTGCTAAGGCTGTGGAATTAGGAGAAACCATTAATAAGGTCTACGGATATATAAATGATGTAAACCAATCCAAGGACCGGGTGAATGATGTAGTCAGCAACGGAATTTATGAAATTGATTCTTTAAGCAAAATAACTACAGAAAATACCGATGCTGTAAATGAAATCTATCAGGTAATTTTAAAAACTAACGATAGTTCCAACCAAATTGGTGAAGCCAGCAAAGTAATTGAATCTATTGCATCCCAAACCAATCTGTTATCCTTAAATGCCGCTATAGAGGCAGCAAGAGCTGGTGAAGCCGGAAGAGGATTTGCGGTTGTAGCGGAAGAAATCAGAAAACTGGCTGAACAATCAGAAGCTTCCACAAAGATAATAAATACTATAGTAGCTGAATTACAACAAAATACTGGCGATGCCGTAAAGACCATGGAAAGAGTATCTAATATCTCCGAGGAACAGGCTATAAGCGTAACTAACAATAAAGATAAATACCAGCAAATTGCCGAAGCCATGGAGGCAACCAATGCATCACTTTCTCACTTAAATCTCTCTGGGGATGAAATGGATAATATGAGAAAGAGTATTCTGGATGTACTACAAAATATTTCGGCTATCGCGGAGGAGAATGCAGCCGCCACTCAACAAGCATCTGCTACTACTGAAGAACAAACCGCTTCCGTAGAAGAAATTGCTCACTCCAGTATCAAACTGTCTGAATTAGCTATAAGATTGCAAACAGCAGTTGCTCAATTTAGAGTCTAACTTCACGGATAAAAATGCACAATATAGTCAAAGCTGCTAAAATTTATAAAAACATACTTATATTTATTTTCACATAGAATAATGGTATTCAATGCTAAAACGTATACATATATGCCAAATTACTTGAAAACTTAAGGTTTTCCGTGTAAAATAGAATTATGTTACCCTTTCGTATATGAGAGCTTTTAGAAAAAGTATAGTAAAGAGGTATGGGTATATGAATTATAAAAAGCAAAAAGAAACCGGCGGAATTATTGTTGCAGCAGGTAAAACATCAAAGAAAAGTAAATCTGATCCCCTCCTTAAAATCGGTTCCATTACCGTAATAAAAAGAATCGTATTGACTTTTCAAAGAGCTGGAATCTCTCCTATCGTTATTGTTACAGGATGTGCTGCTGAAGACATTGAATACCATTTATCCGACTACGGAGTAATATTCCTTCGAAATGAAGAATATGAACACTCCCAGATGTTTGATTCTGCAAAAATCGGCTTTGAATTTTTAAAAGAGAAATGTGACCAGGTTGTATTTACACCGGTAAATATTCCCATGTTCACACCGGATACAATTGTTAAAATGATAACCTCTGGTGAGTCCCTTATTGCACCTTCTTATAAGGGAAAAGCCGGGCATCCCCTTTTAATAGATAATGAATTACTTCCCTCCATTCTATCCTATGATGGGTCTCAGGGATTGCGGGGAGCCGTTCAAAACCTTGATATAAAGCGAAAGCTTATGGAAGTAGAGGATGAAGGTATTATTCATGACACCGATGATATGGATCGGCTGGATGCACTACTGAAAGAACATAATGAGCACATTTACCATCCCTTTTTAAGAATTAGTATTGAAAAAGAATCCATGTTCTTTAACTCCAGAACAAAACTGTTATTAATGCTGATTAAAGAAACCCATTCTGTAAGAAATGCTTGTAGGCACATTGCCCTCTCATACAGTAAAGCTTGGTCCATGCTAAATAAATTAGAAGAAGAGCTTGGATATGCCGTCGTTGAAAGAATACATGGAGGGAGTAATGGTGGAAATACCTATTTAACTAAAGAAGGTCTGGAATTTCTGGAAAAGTATTTGGAATTTGAGCATAATGTACGAAAATTCGCAGAGTTAGAGTTTAAAAGGTTGTTCTAAGTATATAAAAATTTTCAAAATCGAGTTCTTTTGCAAAAGAATTTGACGGAAAACCGCCCATAACCTATAATAACATTAGTGAGATTGTTATAGGTTATGGGCTATTTATTAGCCAAAACTTATACAAATGTTATAAGGTAACCTTTTAAACCAAGTTGTAGGAGGAGGTTAAAGGAATTTCATTCTTTTAACCGGAGATTTGTGCTATGCGCAAAGTCTCCAGACTTTGAAAGGAGTAAGATTTAATTATGGAAGCTATAAGTAAGTCTGTAAAGAAAAGGGATCATGATGCCAAAATTAGCGGTCAGGCACTATATATAGATGATATAGTGATGGAAGACATGCTTTATGGCAAAATGCTACGCTCCACAAAAGCAAAAGCAAGAATTAGAAATATTATTCTTCCTGACATTCCTGCCGGATATTATATTGTTGATAAAAATGATGTTCCGGGAGAAAACAAAATACATGTTGTTGAGGAAGATATGCCTGTATTTCCTGAAGACACCGTAGAATATATAGGAGATCCTATTCTTATGGTGGTGGGACCCGATAAAAAAGAAATTGAAAGAATCCTGTCTGAACTCGTTGTAGATTATGAAGAATTAGAACCTGTGTTAGATGTTCGTAAGTCAGATGTTGCTTTCTTTCATTTTAATTATGCCAAAGGTGATGTGGACAAAGCCTTTGAAGAAGCAGATCGTGTTATAACTGAAACCATTGAAACTGGGCATCAAGAGCAAGCTTACTTAGAAACGAATGGTTTAATTGCCTACCCAGAGGAAGGACGTATGACAGTTCGCGGTTCCATGCAATGTCCATATTATGTATTTGGTGCAGTAGCAAAGGCATTAGGCTACGAGAGAAAAGATATACGTATTGTTCAAGATGTAACTGGTGGCGGTTTTGGTGGTAAAGAAGATTTTCCATCCATACTTGCCTGTCAGCTTGCTGTAGCTGCAAAAAAAGCAGGCAAACCTGTTAAATATGTATTTGACAGAAGAGAAGACATGGAGTTTACTTCTAAACGTCATCCTTCTATTTGTACCTATAAAGTAGCTGTCAAAGACGGTAAAGTTACTGGTATGGATATTGACGTAATCTATGATAGTGGTGCTTATACAACCTTATCCAGCGTAGTTTTACAACGTGGTATCATTGGAGCAAGTGGTGTTTATAATATTGAGAATTTACGGGTAACTGGTGATGCTAAGAAAACCAACACCCTTCCTAACGGAGCAATGCGTGGTTTTGGCGCTCCTCAAACTTTCTTTGCTGTAGAAATTATGATGATTCATATTGCGAAACAACTTGGCGTTGATCCCCTTAAATTTAAGGAACAACACATGGTAAAGCAAGGGGATGCTACCTCTACAAGCGGTAAATTCCATTTCCATGTTCCACTTCCAGAAATGATTGAGAGAGCTGATCAATTGTCTGATTATAGAAAGAAACGTGAACTTTATAAAAATCAAACTGGAAGATATCGTAAAGGAATCGGTATATCCCTAGTTTATCACGGATGTGGTTTTACCGGCAGCGGTGAAAGAGACTACATCAAAGCTGTTGCAAAACTAAAGAAAAATGCCGACGATACTGTTGAGATTCTTATCAGTATTACGGATATGGGTCAGGGTGCGAAAACTACATTTAGTAAAATAGTATCTGACACTTTAGGTATTTCTTTAGACAAGGTAATCTATTCAAACCCAGATACAGACAGAGTACCAGATTCTGGCCCTACTGTTGCCAGCCGTTCTTTAATGGTAGTAGGACAATTAATAAAACGTGCAGCTGAGAAATTAAAAGAACAATGGAAATCCGGAGAAGAACAATTAATTGAAGAACATTATGTTCATCCTGATTTCTTAATTCCGTTTGATATTAAGATATTCCACGGAGATGCTTATCCTACTTACTCTTGGTGTGTTAATGTAATTGAACTGGAAGTGGATACTATTACTGCTACTACTCAGGTCATTGGTGCCTGGGGTGTATATGATGTAGGTACTCCTCTCGATTTAAACATTTTACACGGCCAAATGCAGGGTGGTTTCTTGCAATCCATTGGATATGCTTCTATGGAACAATGTAACTATAATGAAAAAGGAATCATTCGTAATAATAGTTTCAGCGATTATATTATTCCAACTGCAATGGATATACCAAACCTTATTACAGATATTATTGAAGTTCCTTATGTAGAAGGACCTTATGGTGCAAAAGGTGCAGGAGAATTACCATGCGTTGGTCCTGCTCCTGCCTACGTTGATGCTTTAGAGAATGCACTTGAAAATAACATTAATCACATTCCTTATACACAAGAGGATGCCATGAAATATTTACAGGAGGTGGAAAAGTAATGGTTAAATTTATTCTTAATGGCGAAGAAGTTACAAGCAATGCAAACCAAAATGAACGCTTATTGGATGTAATCAGAAATGAATTCCGCCTTACAGGTGCAAAATGTGGCTGTAAAGAAGGCGAATGTGGTGCCTGTTCCGTAATCCTTGATGGAAAACTAGTTAACTCCTGTATGGTAGCTATGGGAAGCATTGAAGGCAGTTCTGTTATGACAATTGAGGGATACAGTCAAACAGACCGTTTCTCAGTTCTTGAAAAAGCATATGCGTCTGTTAGTGCTGTACAATGCGGTTTCTGTATCCCCGGCATGATGCTTGCTTCCGAATGTATACTTGCAGAGAATCCAAATCCTTCCGAAGCGGATATTCGCAGAGGAATCTCAGGAAATCTTTGCAGATGTACCGGTTATAATGCCATTGTAGAAGCAATTGGCATTGCGGCAAAGGAGGGTAAAGGACTATGGTAAAAAGTTATTTTGCAACATCCTTAAAAGAAGCATTGGAAATACGGGGAAGAGAATCTGTTACTCCATATGCAGGCGGTACAGATTTAATGATTGAAGCAGATGATAATGCTTCCTACCTGTTTCTGAATAAAATACCGGAATTAAAGCAAATCACAGTAGATGATGAATATTTACGCATTGGGGCTGCCAGCACATTTACAGAAGTTTATAAAAGCACGCTGGTTCCTCAGATTTTAAAAGATGCTGTAATTGAAGTTGCTGCTCCTGCTATCCGTAATTTAGGAACCGTTGGTGGTAACATCTGTAACGGCTCACCAAAAGGAGATAGTGTATTAATCTTCTTTGCAACCGATTCCAAATTGCGTCTTGCAAGCAGCAAAGGCGAACGTATTCTTCCAATTAAAGATTTTTATT
>NZ_DAMAUC010000027.1:0-15828 GCF_032079385.1 Anaerocolumna sp. | reverse complement strand
AGAGGACGAACTTCTTGTAGAAATACTTATGAGTAAAACTGGTCTTGATAATTATTACTATAAGAAAATTGGAGCAAGAAATGCATTGGCAATCTCCAGAGTGTCCTTTGCAGGGATACTTAATGTGAAAGACGGTAAGATCCTAAACTGCATGACTGCATTTGGTGCTGTAAGTGATGTCGTTATCAGAAGACCGGATCTTGACGGAATGTTAGTGGGTAAAACCATCGACGAAGCAAAAACGGTAAAGGAAGCATACCTGGCAGCCTTTGACGAAGCAATTGTTCCTATTCGAGGTAGAGTTTCTGCTGAATATAGAAAATCCGCATGTATGAACTTACTTAAAGATTTTCTTGAAAGCAACGGAATTTAACCTCATTAGATAGCCATCTACTTTACTCCTTGTAATATAAATATTATGTTAATTGGACTAAATTCAAGTTAGGGTCTAAGAAAAACAGACTAGCCCTGCTTTTCTTAGATTCTTAATTTGAGTCCAGCATAGATATGAAGTAATGGCGGGAAATAGGTATGTCTTTTTAGGATTTTTAATGCCTATTTTTACTATATTTTACTATAATTTGTTAGTTGTATTCTTAGACATATGGTATAATGCATAAACTCTCACAGGCAAAAGTTCAGCAGTAATCCGGAACACCGTTTCATTCCTTAGAATCCGTTCGAAGGAATGAAAGTGAAATTAAATAGTTCTAGAGGTAATTGCTGCTTTAAATATATATAACTAAGGTTAGCTAAAATTTTAGAGAGGTGAAAACACACATGGGAAAGAATGAGTCAACAGAAGCAAAAAGAACGTCAGGACTAGTTTATAAGGTATCTGACAAGCCTAAAATCCTTACGGCTATTTTATTGGGATTTCAAAATATTTTAACTGCATTTAGCGGTATTGTAGCAGTTCCGCTAATTATTGCAGGAATTGCCGGACTTGATGTGGTAGACACAGCTTATTTAGTGTCTGCTGCTCTGCTTGCTTCAGGTATAGCATCTATTATTCAATCAAGAGGTTTTGGTCCTAAGAAATTTAGAGTCGGTGTTGGCTTGCCAACTGTTATGGGAACCGACTTTGGATTTGTACCTCCTGCTAATACCATTATCAATACAATGGGTGGTGGAATGGCAGGATACTTTGGGGCATCTATTTTAGGAGCAATATTTGAATTTGTTCTTAGCTTTTTTGTAAAACCTTTAATGAAAATTTTTACACCTGTTGTTACAGGTACTGTTATCGCACTTATGGGTATGTCTATGATGCCAGTTGCATTCGACTGGGTTGGCGGTGGTGTTGGTAATCCAAATTACGGTGATCCAATGTACATAGTGGTAGCCGCAATTGTATTCCTTGTTATACTGCTGTTAAACCGCTATGCCAAAGGCATGTTAAACACAGCTGCCGTTATGATTGGTATTATAGTTGGATACATTATCAGTATTCCATTAAATTTAATTGACTTTTCACAGATAGCTTCCGCTGATTGGGTACAATTACCTGAAATCGCACGTTTTGGAATCGATTTTAATCCTAAATTCGTTGTTCCATTTATTGCAGGTTATTTAGTTACAGTAATTGAAACTGTTGGTGTTATGGAAACTCTTGGAGAAGTTACAGATTCACATCTAAGCAGTGATGATATTGTTGCTGGTGTAAGAGGTGACGCTGTAAGTTCTGCCCTTTGTCCTTTTGTTGGATCTGGCCCTGCACAAACCTTCAGCCAGAATGTAGGATTAATTCCTTTAACAAAATGCGCATCACAGTTCGTTGCTATCGTAGCCGGTGGACTTTTGATATTAATGAGCCTTTTCCCTAAACTTTCAACTATCGTATCCATTATGCCATCCTGCGTACTTGGTGGTGCAGGTATCTTAATGTTTGGTACAGTTGCAATTTCCGGTATTAAGACTTTATCCAAAGTTAAATTTACAAACCGTAATCTATTAATCATTGCAAGCTCTTTAGGAATTGGTTTAGGTGTAACTTTCAGACCAGATGTTGTTGCTAAACTTCCCGGAATCTTAAGCAGTTTATTTGGTTCAGGAATCTCAGCAGGTACTATCGTTGCACTATTATTAAGCGTAATACTGAAAGATGACCCCAATGAAGCAGAAGTTGATTAATCACTAAAAGGACTGTAGCAATTTTAATAAATATACCCTTTATATAAGAAAAACATAAAAATAAACTGTCATTCTCCGCCTTAATGGCTTAGAACGGCAGTTTATTTTTATATTACCCCTATACTCCTAGCACATGATTTATAGTAGAAATCAGCCGATTCTTTTTAATCGGTTTTATTACATAATCAGAGGCTCCTAATTGTATTGCTTCTATGATCATGGACTTTTGACCCATGGCAGAGCACATAATAACCTTAGCTTTGGGATCGATTTTTTTAATCATCTTAAGTCCTTCAATTCCGGTCATATAAGGCATGGTTATATCCATAATAACCAAGTCCGGCTTAAGGTTCAGGTATTGCATCATTGCCTCATTACCATCTGTCGCTTCACCTATAACCTTATGGCCTGCCTCTTGTATCATATCGCCAACAATCTTTCTGATAAAAAGGGAGTCATCTACTACTAATATATTTGCCATATTAATTCCTCCGTTATAACTCCACTCTTCCCTCTAAGGCTCTTAGTAAAGTAACCTCATCAATATATTCTAAATCACCGCCAACAGGAACACCGCTGGCTATTCTACTTACTCTTATTCCAGTTGGTTTTATTAGCTTACTAATGTACATAGCAGTGGTTTCTCCTTCAAGACTTGAATTTGTTGCTATAATAACTTCATCTACATCTGCCTGAAGTCTTTGTATTAATTCTTTAAGTTTAATATCATCAGGTCCAATACCTAACATGGGGGAAATTGCTCCATGAAGAACATGATAAACTCCGTCATATTTTCCTGTTTTCTCATATGCTGCCAAGTCTCTGGGGTTCTCGACCACCATAATAACACGCTGGTTTCTCTTATCACTTGCACAAATGGGACATAATTCTTGATCGGTTAAGGTATAGCAATTCTTGCAGTACCGGACATTGGCTTTAGCATTCGTAATTGCCTGAGATAAATTATTTACTTGATCTTGTGGCATATTTATAATATGAAAAGCTAATCTCTGCGCTGTCTTTGCACCAATACCTGGAAGCCTGGACAATTCTTCAATTAATTTGCTAATTTGGCTGCTGTAATAATTCATTGATATACCTCATTATTCTTTTGATTTATAAATCAAATCACTATTGCAATTATAACATAATAGAAAAATTAATAAAAGCTTTTCTATTTATCTTATACTAAGATGGGTTAAAGAAATGTATAAAAAATCATGCAGAAAAGCAACACATGTCTAAATGCATTGGTATATGCGGCTTTGCAAAATTTCTTATATAGATTTCTAACGAAGATTAGTATTGGATAAAGAAAAGCTTTTATCAAACATTAATTTATAAAGATTTGAATTCTCTAATTAGGAATTACAAGAATTTGACCGATGTATATTAAATCCTGATCCTTAATCTCTTTGTTCAGCTTAAGAAGATCTGAAATCGTACAGCCAAATTTCTTTGCCAAATTCCAAAGGCAGTCACCTTTTGCTACAGTATACTTTGCATTCTCATCAGGTTTCACTGTCTCTTTTTCTACCGGTTTTTCCTTAACCGGTTTCTCTTTTACTGGTTTTTCCTTTACCGGTTCTTCTTTTATAGGTTTCTCTTTAACCGGTTTTTCTTCTGCCGGTTTTGCAGGTTGTTCGCTAACTCTCTTAGCCTCAGCTGCAGTAATAACTCCAGCCTTTACCAATTCATTCATATTCACAGCTTTAACGTTAGTAGTTCTGCCATCTACAGAAGTAGGAATAGCAATTTCGCCTTTGCGAATCATATCATATACTTTTTCAGCACCTGCATAGTCAAAATTACATCCAATAATTTCCCAGTTCTTGTCTGTTTTAGGCATGATACTTCCTTGTTTTGCAACATACTCAGATATCATATCGCGAACTGCTGGAACAGATTCGGTCGCTGCTGAATCATAAACAACATCTGCCGGGTCGCTGCTGATTAACCCTGCTGCAGATAATCCACCATAACGGTAATTGTTTAATGCAAGAACAAGTTTTTCATCATCCTTTAATGGAGCACCTTTGTATGTAACGTTCACAATACGCTTACCTTCCGGTTTGGATATATCGATTTGATAATTTACACCGGCAAACATATCATAATTATATAGCCTTATATTTTCATTAAAACTGATGGTAACGTCGCCGTCTTTATATTGATTAAAGAAGTTACCTGCCTGTAGTTCCATAATAGCTTTTAATTGTTTTCCGGTAATTTTAACGGCAAATAGAGTATTATCGTATTTGTATACCTTTACCCCGTCTTTCTTCTTATAATCACCTTTTGTAAGGTTAGAATTAACATCAAATAATGCTGCCAAAGATACATCAGCACCGGTCATTTCTAACTGTACTTCGTTGATTAAATCAACCAATGGACCATCGGCAATAACTGCATTGGGGATTCCTGGTAAGAAAAATGGATCGTCATAAAAATTCTTGCCCACTTTGCCAACAACTGTATTAGCAGTCTTTACACTGTCTTCATGGATGTCTTTTATTGCTTCCACTAATTCCGGATCTTCTTTGTATTCTGCTGTAGAAATATTTGCAATTTTTTTATCTTCCACTTTCCAGCCTGTTCCGTCTTTTTGAACCGAAAGTGTAATTTTCCCAACATTCTTTCCATTACTTCCTGTTTCAAGAAGTACTGTACTTGCATCTTTGGAGTATTCGTCCATAAATTCACCGTTTACAAGATATTTTGTAAGAGTAGAATGTGCATGGCCAATAAAGAATGCATCCACTTTATCCTGATATTTTTTGGCTACTTCATACATGCCTTCCGTTCCATATTCGCCGTCTTCACCATAGTGAACAACACCGATAATAACATCTGCTTTGCCTTCCAGCTCTTTTAAGATTTTACCCGTTTCTTCCATAGGCGTAGTAAAACTCATGTTGTCATAATGGCTCTTATCGGATTCCCATCTGTCAACGTGAGGAGCAGTTACCCCAAATATAGCAACTTTAACTCCCTTTACCTCTTTTATAACATAAGGCTGCAGGAATCTGGTACCGTCTTGTTTATAAATATTACCACCAAGTACAGCTGCATTGGATTTAGCAATAATATTTTGCAAACTGGAGAATTCATAATTAAATTCATGATTACCTAAAGTAAATGTATCATATTTCATCAGATTCATGGCTTTAATTACCGGATGAATCTCATTATTACGATAATCTGACACAAAGTTACCCTGGGTAGAATCGCCGGCATCAACTAAAAGAAGACTCGGGTCTTTGGCGCGTTCTTCTTTTACAACGGCAGCTACTTTTGTAAGACCGTTGGTTGTGGGCGTATCTGTTGCATAATCATGGGCTCTCAGGAACCCGTGCATGTCACTGGTACCTAAAATATTAATTTCCACACTTTCTGCAGCTCGTACATTCACTGGCCCCAATATTCCAATGAACATAGCTAAAAATAGTACTACACTAAACAGTTTTCTTAATTTTCTGTTCATAAAAAAACACCTCCTTATAAAATATAATTATAGTCCATTTACTGGTAATATTCAAGTAATATTAAATAAATTACCCATTTATTTCTTTTGTATTTTTGGTAATTTTATATAGAAAAAGGTCCTAAAATAAATAACCCTGTATGCAATAAAACATAACTGAATATTTATTTTAGAACCAAGTTTTCTACTATACGGTAACTGTTTTTTAAGCCGGAAGAATCTCAAAAAAGAGCATCCTTCCGGTACAAAATTTTGTATTTCAAAGAATACATTCTTTATTAAAAAGGAAATCCGCCACCAAGACCTCCAAGGCCTCCTGTAATTTGCCCCATAATAGCGGATGATTCTTCTTCCATTTTACGAAAAGCTTCATTAACAGCGGCTGTAATTAAGTCCTGTAACATTTCAATATCATCTGGATCTACCACTTCTTTTGATAATTCTACGGATGTTACCTCTTTTTTACCGGACACTTTTACAGTGACCGCTCCGCCTCCAACCGTTGCTTCCCATTCTTTTGATTCCATTTCTTTTGTTTTTTCTTCCATTTGCTTTTGCATTCTTTGAGCTTGTTTCATTAAATTATTCATATTACCAGGCATTGCTCCTCCTGGAAATCCTCCACGTTTTGCCATAACTTTTCTCCTTCCATCTTACGGAATTATATAATTCCTATTCCTCGTATTCAATCTTTATATTTTTAAATATTTTAGAGAGGTCGGGAATATCTTCTATATTTTCCTTCCCCTGTGTTAACAACTTAACCTGAACTTCCACTTCTTTTCCTATGACTTTCGCAATTGCTTCTTTAATTTCATTCAGATGAGATTCCTCTGCAATAAAGTCTTTGTCTAAAGACTCCGTAAATACCAGCAGCAACATGTTATTGTTTCCTATACTGGGCCTTCCGTTGGCTAAAAAGGATCTTACTAAAGGTGAAGTATTGGCCATAATAATATTCCAGTTCTTAGCAACTTCCTTTAAATCCTCCGAAACTGCTTTGGGTAAAATTACTGTTTTTTTTTCTTCAACCGGAGTAATCGATGCAGTACTAGCAGCAACCGGCAGCGGCGCCGCCACAATACCTTTTTCCAGTTTATTCTCAATTGCTTTAATACGGCTAACCAGCTCATCCGGATTGGCTTCCATTTGCGGTTTACATAATTTAATCAGTGCCACTTCCACCATAACCCTTTTTTGGGATGCATACTTAATCTGGTTAGACAAATCAGAGAAAATCCGGATGTAGCGAATTAAAGTATCCATATCCACTTGCTTTGCCTGCTCACTTACCATAGCCATATTCTCTGTTGATACTTCTATGATTTCCGATGCATCTTCCGAGGTCTGCACCAGTAAAAGGTTTCTTAAATACCAGGTAAAGTCAATGGTAAATTGGGTTAATTCTCTGCCTGATATAATAAGTTCTTCCAAAAGCTTCATGCAGGAAGCTACATCATTCTTTTGTATATAGGTTAATAGTCTTGAAAATACCTCTACATCTACGGCGCCTAAGACTTCCAGCACCTTATCATAAGTCAGTTTCTGTCCAAAATAAAATGCAATACATTGGTCCAGTAAACTTAGGGCGTCACGCATGGAACCGTCTCCCATTCTTGCCACGTAACGTAAGGCTTTTTCTTCCGCATCAACCTGTTCTTTTTCTGCCAGTTCTTTTAATCTATCTGCAATGGTTTCTATGGTAATTCTCTTAAAGTCATACCTTTGGCAACGAGACAGGATAGTGATAGGAATCTTGTGCGCTTCTGTAGTAGCCAAAATAAAGATGACATAAGAAGGTGGCTCCTCTAACGTCTTTAATAAGGCATTAAAAGCTCCCGCTGAAAGCATATGAACCTCGTCAATGATATATACCTTAAATCTCCCTTCCGTAGGTGAGTATCTTACCTCTTCTACTATTTCACGAATATTATCAACACCATTATTGGAAGCAGCATCTATTTCAATAACATTCATGGAAGTCTGATTATTGATTGCATTACACATGGCACATTCATTACATGGATTGCCATCTATAGGATGTTCACAGTTTACTGTTTTTGCTAATACTTTTGCAATTGTAGTTTTGCCAGTACCTCTTGTTCCGCAAAACAAATAGGCATGACCGATTCTGTCCGCTTTTATCTGATTCTTTAATGTGGTCACAATATGATCCTGACCCTTTACATCATTAAAATCCGTTGGGCGGAACTTTCTATAAAGAGCAGTATATGACATGCTTGCACTTCCTCTTCATTTACTTTACTTTCTAAGTTATTTTATCAATATCATGTCCGAATGTCAAAAGATAATTCTTTCTTCTCAGGGCTGCCTCTATGTTATCTAATATGGTCTCCGTATCCGCTTCTACCGTGTGAAGATGAATACCGTCCGTCAATTCCTTTAAAGGAACCGTTTTCTTTTGTTTAATCTTCATGGCAAAGTCATAGACATCCTGACGGTTACTTATAATCAGATTGGTTGAAATCTCACCATATATTTCATGGGAAACAATCACATCTAATACTTTTCCTCCGTTATCCACAATAGTTAAAAGTTCGTCTTCTATCTGTTCTGTGGTATGTTTTACAAGGAAGCAACGGTTTACTTTTTGGCTCTCCTGATAATAGAGAATGTAGCCTTTGGTAGTTGAAAGGATATTCTTATTCACTGCTCTGAGTAGTGCTATATCCTGTACAATAACCTGACGGCTTACACCTAACTTTCCCGCAAGCTCGCTGCCTGAAACAGGCTCTTTAGAATTCTTCAGTATATCCAACAGCTTTTCTCTTCGTTCACTACCTTCCATAAGTTGCTATCCTCCTTTCAATTAAAACCATGCTAATAAGGTTATTCTATATGAACTAACTGGGAAATGCAAGGAAAATACTTATTGGGAAACCTTTATTCTTTCTCACTTTATATTGCTTTTTTCTATATTTTGTTCTAAAATTAGGTATTATTATTTTAATATCCTAATATTATACTGCCATTTATACACGGTACTATAATGAGGCAAGGTTAATACAATCTATGTTTCAATAAGCAGTTATTATATAAATGGAGATTTGTATTAATTAATACTTATACGACAAGATAAAGGAGCAATCATTATGTTTAAGAAAAAGAAGGCATCTTCCTGCTCAGAACTGGGATTTATTCTGAATTATTTTGAAGACACATTAAATGGGGTTGAAGGAGAGTGTCCATGTACAAAGCACCCCATGCATCAGAAAGTAATTACGCAATTTGAAAAACTTATGGATAACGAAAAAAGAATGTCAGATGCAGCAAAAGAAATACTGCAAATTACCAGTGCCATTAGTTCTTTTGATGTGGGTATGACTCATATTTCAGAACAATTAATGAAGTTTGCTGAAGAACTTGCTATTCTTAGTGAATCTAACCTTGCTATTGTAGAAGAAACCACAGCAACTATGAATCAGGTTACGGAAACCATTGACTGTACTGCCGGTACATTAGAAACACTATCCAATGAATCAAACCATCTGGCAGAAAAGAATAATGAAAGCAAAGAATTGTTAAGTGAAGTAGTCCAATTAAAAGAAAATGTAATTGAAGATACCGGTATAATGAGTAATAAAATAGAGCAATTAGTTGACTTGGCAACAGAGGTTGGTAGAATTGTAGACAGTGTGCAAGGAATTGCAAATCAAACGAATTTACTGGCACTAAATGCAGCTATCGAAGCAGCAAGAGCCGGTGAACATGGTAAAGGGTTTGCTGTTGTTGCAGAGGAAGTCCGTAAATTATCCGAAGATACCAAAATGAATTTAGATGGTATGAAAAGTTTTGTGGAACATATTTATAATGCTTCACAAGAAGGTAAAGAAAGTATGCATAGAGCTTTAGAATCCACAAATCAGATGAGTGTTAAAATTGATGCTGTTTCAGAAACAGTGGGCAATAATATAGAAATGCTCCATGGTGTTGTTTCTAACGTTGCTGATATAGATGAAAGAATGCAGGGTATTAAAATTGCTGCGAATGAAATAAATAAAGCCATGGAAACTTCCAGTATTGACGCTGAAAAGTTAAGCCAGATGACATTAAACATTCATAACGACGCTATGGAAAGTGTTGAATATGCAAAAAATATTTCAGAGATAGATGATAAGCTGTCAACCGTAGTAGGAGAATTATATAGCAGCTTAAAAGGCGGAAAGCATGCAGTGACCAATGAAGAGCTTTCCAAGGTTTTAAATAAAGCTTCCCAAGCTCATGTAGAATGGCTGAAGAACCTAAAAAAAATGAAAGACACCATGGAATTACTTCCACTGCAAACCAATCCAAATAAATGTGCTTTTGGCCATTTTTATCATGCTCTAAAAGTTGATCATCCTGCTTTAAAATCGGATTGGGATAAGATCGATGGATTGCATAATGACTTCCACCGATTAGGAAATTCTATGATAGATGCAATCAGACAAAGCAGAACAAGTGAAATAGACGGAATATATGATGAGGCTGCTTCCATTTCTAAGAATATGCTGGCTTTATTAGGCAAGATTAATGAAGAAATCGAAGACTTGACGAAAAATGGAACCAAAATTTTTGAATAGAACCTGTTAGCTTATCTGATATTAATCATACAATTAAAAAGGCTCATAAAACTTGCAAATCAGGTTTTGTGGGCTTTTTTATGAGGTCAGCATATATAACTTTGAACTTATTATTGATTGTTACATTCAGTCCACACAGGCAATCAGGGCATAATCCCAAAGCAAACCTGAGTCAGTAATCTCCCTCTAAAAACTCACTTAATGATTCTGCCAACAAAACAATGGAACCCTGCAATAAAATAACCAGTTCTATTTTTAAGAATTATTAAGAAACAATGCTGCTAAATAGGATAATTATAACTTCAAAAGGTTTACACTATACATTTTCTAAATGAATATGCTATAATAATGGACATATCTTAGAATGAAAGAAATGGAGAACACTATGTTTAGATTGTGGGCCAAGATATTTAAGGACAATCGTATGCAAAAAGACTTGGTAATATGCAACGACGATGCCTCCTTAACTCGAACTAAAAAGGTATTTGCAGCAGTGGATGAAATTTGTTATCAATTTGATTTATCTAAACCGATATGGCTGGATGCGACTATTTCAGACTTTAAAAAACATGATAAAACCAGATTTACCCAAGATAATTTTATAGATTCTATTGATTTTGATTTTTTGGAAATTCATGTAATTGAGGAAGATTAGCAGCCCCAGGTGGCGCTAAAACTCCGGAATTGAGGTTGTTATGAAAGGAATTAGGCGGAAACTTCTAATAATATGTCTTTGCATCATCCTGTCTACAATATTTTCCCTTTTAAGGGATCGCATTACCAATAAGGATGAGAATACAAAAGAAAAGCAGACTCAAAGCAATCAGGTAAACAATTACCCGGCAAATAATTCTGCATCAGATGAAACACAATCCCAGGACGAGGGTACAAAGCCGGATGAAAATACAATGCCGGGCGAAAACACAGTACCAGGTGAGAATACAGTACCAGGTGAAAATGGGATTCCGGATGAAGAGAATACCAATACTAATTCCGACAAAGAACGTTCTAATTCACCATCAGATAATACAACCACTCCGGACAAAGATGCCGAAAATGTTTTAAATGAAATACCAAACACAAGAGAAGCTCTGAATCAGCTTCCGGCAGAAACAACATTAAATATCAATGAGGTTGAAAGTAAAGAAATGGATACCTATTTTTATTACGAAGAAATATCAGAAGATGTATTTAACCGAATAAAAGGGAAGTCATACGGAGAGGATTGTACGGTCCCTCTTGAAGACTTAAGATACATAAGGGTACTTCACTATGGATTTGATGAAAAAACCCATATAGGTGAACTGATTGTAAATAAAGCAATTGCCAGGGACATAGTAGATATTTTTAAAGAATTATATGAACTAAAATATCCGATTGAAAAAATGGTTTTAATAGATGCATATGATGCAGATGATAATACCTCCATAGCGGATAATAATACCTCCTCTTTTAATTTCCGTCCGGTACCCGGTGGAAGCCATTTATCCAAACATGCTCTGGGGTTAGCTATTGATATAAATCCCCTATACAATCCTTTTGTCCAATATATGAAAAAGGAAACGATAATTCTGCCTATTGAAGGTTCTCAATATGCGGATCGAAGCCTTGATAACCCCTATTATATTCGGGAAAATGATGTCTTGTTTAAAACCTTTACCAAACGTGGGTTCTCATGGGGCGGCTTTTGGAAAACTGAACCGGACTATCAGCATTTTGTGAAGAAAATTGATTAAATAAAGGTGTTTTGCACGGAAACATGCAAACACCTTATTTTATTTCTATATATATCATGAACAAAAAACATATTCATGATCTTGGCACTCCAATCGGAATATACAAGCAAGCTTGCATTTTCCTCATTCTGCTTCGTACTATATCATGAACAAAAAACATGCTCTTGATCTTGGCACACAGAAATTTCATCCAGATTATAGCTATCTTAAACAGCCTATAATCTATTGAGCAATTCTTCTCTTTGCTTTTCGTATCCAGGTTTACCTAATAAGGCAAACATGTTTTTCTTATAACTTTCTACACCTGGTTGATCAAATGGATTCACACCAAGCATGTATCCACTTACTCCACATGCAAATTCAAAGAAATAGAATAATTGACCTAGGTAAAATTCATTTTGTTCCGGAATATTAATAATTAAATTAGGAACTCCACCGTCAGTATGAGCCAATCTGGTTCCCTTCATAGCGCTCTTATTAATAAAGTCTACGCTTTGTCCGGTTAAGTAATTTAAACCGTCCAAATCAATTTCTTCCTCTTCTATTAAAATTTCATAGGTTGATTTCTCAAGATTCATTACTGTTTCAAATAAAGTTCTTTGCCCGTCCTGGATAAATTGACCCATGGAGTGTAAATCTGTAGTTAAATCAACGGAAGCCGGGAAAATACCTTTTTGGTCTTTTCCTTCACTTTCACCATAAAGCTGTTTCCACCATTCAGATACAAAATGAAGAGCAGGCTCATAATTAGCAAGTATTTCTATTGATTTACCTTTTCTTAATAAAATGTTACGAATAGCTGCATAAAGTACTGCATAGTTATTTTCATAAGAGGTATTAAGACAATATTCTCTCATTGATGCGGCACCTTCCATTAATTTAACAATATCAGCACCACTTACTGCGATTGGAAGTAAACCTACAGCTGTTAAAACAGAATAACGGCCTCCAACTTCATCTGGAACAATAAAACTTTCAAAACCTTCTTCTGTAGCCAAATTCTTTAAGGCTCCTCTTGCTTTATCTGTAGTTGCATAAATTCTCTTAGCAGCCTCTTCTTTTCCATATTTCTCAATCAGAATCTTTTTAAACACACGGAAAGCAATAGCAGGTTCCGTTGTTGTACCTGATTTGCTAATCATGTTTATGGAGAAGTCACGGTCTCCGATTACGTCGATTAGGTGCTTCATGTAAGTACTGCTTATGTTGTTTCCAACATAGTAGATTTCAGGTGTTTTTCTGACTTCTTTAGAAACAGAATTATAGAAGCTATGTCTTAAGAACTCGATAGCTGCCCTGGCACCTAAATAAGAACCACCAATACCAATTACTAATAATACTTCTGAATCATTTTGAATCTTCTTAGCTGCTGTTTGTATACGTGCAAACTCTTCTTTATCATAATCTATAGGTAAATCAATCCAACCTAAAAACTCGTTACCAGGACCAGCTTTTTTTACCAACTCAGCTTTTGCATTTTCCGCGATTCTTTCCATCATCGTGATTTCTGAATCGGAGATAAAACCTTTTGCTGCTGAATAATCAAACGTTACCATACTTTTCATTTTCTTATGCTCCTTTGACATTCCAAATGTTAATTATCAGTTATTAAAATCTTTCCACTTATTCTATCAAAGTCAACTTATTTAATCAATATGCAAATCTAATAAAAGGAAATAAATGATCCTTAACATTCTGTATCCCGGGAACTATCTCTTGCCCTTAGATTTTTTTACTTGGGAATCGTCATGATTATCCTCTATTTTATCTGTTATATCTCCTTGATTAACTGGATTGGCATTAAGAAAGTTATTCTTTATAGTAATATTCATATTGGTATCCATCCGGTTTACCCCCCCCCTCCTATATATAATATCGTTTTTAATTCTAAAAACTTAATCAAAAGGTATAATAATTTACTTATTTGTAAAATTTATTAATAATTAGTCATTTCCATAAAAATTGAAAATTATAAGCATAAATCAATCTTGCAAACGCAGGATTCACAATGTTAAAGGAGGCATTATTATGTATTACAGTAGTGGTAATTATGAAGCTTTTGCACGTCCTGTTAAACCGGAAGGTGTTGACCGTAAACTAGCTTATATTGTAGGCTCCGGTCTGGCTGCTTTATCAGCCGCATGTTATCTTGTTCGTGACGGTCAAATGAAAGGAGAACGAATTCATATTCTTGAAAAAGAAGATATCCCCGGTGGTGCATGTGACGGTTACGAATATGCTGACAGAGGTTTCGTAATGAGAGGCGGCCGTGAGATGGATAATCACTTCGAATGTATGTGGGATCTCTTTCGCTCCATCCCTTCTATAGAAACAAAAGGAATCAGTGTACTGGATGAATATTATTGGTTAAATAAAAAAGATCCCAACTACTCACTGATGCGTGCTACCATAAACCGTGGGGAAGATGCTCATACTGACGGTAAATTTGGTCTCTCAGATAAAGGTGCTATGGAAATTATGCGTTTGTTCTTCACTCCGGATGAAAAGTTATATGATAAAAGTATTGACGAACTGTTTGATGATGAAGTATTAAATTCTAACTTCTGGCTATATTGGCGTACCATGTTCGCATTCGAAAACTGGCATAGTGCCCTTGAGATGAAAAGATACATTCATCGTTATATCCACCATATTGGCGGTCTTCCCGACTTTAAGGCCCTTAGATTCACCAAATACAATCAGTATGAATCCATGATTCTACCTATGATTAAATATCTTGAAAATCACAACGTTCAGTTCCATTATGGAACACAAGTTGTCAACGTAGAATTTGATATTCAAAAAAATAAAAAAATAGCCAAAAAAATCCTTTGCCTCCGTGACGGGAAGGAAGATAACATCAACTTAACAGAGGATGACCTGGTGTTTATTACCAACGGCGGCTGTGTTGAAAACTCGTCCTTAGGTGATCAAAACCATCCTGTTGAATTTAAACCGGAGTTAAAACCGGGCGGAGGCTGGGATATGTGGCGTAAAATTGCGGCACAGGATTCTTCCTTTGGCAATCCTGACAAATTCTGTTCCAATCCGGATAAAACCAACTGGATGTCCGCTACAGTAACTACCTTAGATGACAAAATCCCTCCCTATATTCAAAAGATATGTAAAAGGGATCCTTTCAGCGGCAAGGTTGTTACCGGCGGTATCGTTACTGTAGCAGACTCCAACTGGCTGCTTAGCTGGACCTTCAACCGTCAGCCCCAGTTCCGTTCACAGCCTAAAGATCAGCTGGTAGGCTGGGTTTATGGCCTGTTTACAGACAAACCGGGTAACTATGTGAAGAAAACCATGCCTGCATGTACCGGTAAAGAAATATGTATGGAATGGCTCTATCATCTAGGGGTTCCTGAAAATGAAATTGAAGAACTTGCAGAACACAGTGCCAACACCATTCCTTGTATGATGCCTTACATTACTGCTTTCTTCATGCCCCGCGCCGCCGGAGACCGTCCCGCAGTTGTACCACAAGGCGGTGTAAACTTTGCATTCATCGGTCAGTTTGCAGAAACAGAACGGGACACCATCTTTACAACAGAATATTCCATTCGTACCGCAATAGAAGCCGTTTATACACTTTTAGACGTAGACCGTGGTGTACCAGAAGTTTGGGGAAGTGTCTATGATATACGGGCTCTTTTGAACGCAACAGTACAGTTAATGGACGGCAAGAAAATAACAGATGTTAATCTCAGTCTAAAACAGAAATTAGCGCTAAAAGAAGTTATCAAGAAAACAAAAGGCACCGAAATAGAAAATCTTCTCAAAAAATATCATGTAATTTAAATAAAAATTTAGTTTACCAACACACGTACGCTTTGCCCAATATGAGTTATTCAGACCATAGAGAGTGGGGGATATTGTATATTGCTTG
>NZ_DAMAUC010000026.1:32316-66109 GCF_032079385.1 Anaerocolumna sp. | reverse complement strand
CACGAGGGTAACAGATGCAAAGCATCTGCGGTAGCAAAATTTATCCTATACACCACGTTATCCTTACAAAAATATAAATTAAGGCATTATGAAAGCCCCAGTAACACTTTCTGAGTTCTCTACAACCCTCAAGCAAAGCGTCCTACTGCGATAACTTTTTAATTATGTCATTAACGTATAGTGCCAAATTAATATTACTTCAAGTTGTATAAACCCCGTGTTACCTAGTATAATGGAAACATGAAGATGATTGGCCGATCGTTTCTTCGGAATAAAACCAGAAGAGAGGGTATGTAATGAAAGAAAGAATTCAGGTATTTGGAAGATTCTTAAGCGGTATGATAATGCCTAATATTGGGGCATTTATAGCATGGGGACTTATTACTGCTTTTTTTATACCAACAGGCTGGGTGCCAAATGAAAAATTTGGAGCATTAGTTGGTCCAATGTCTACCTATTTGTTAACTTTATTAATTGGATTTACAGGCGGTAAAATGGTGGCTGGTCATAGAGGTGGCGTTATTGGTGCCATAGCTACTATGGGTGTAATTGTTGGAGCAGATGTACCAATGTTTTTAGGCGCCATGATTATGGGACCTTTAAGCGGATGGATTATTAAACGATTTGATAAATTATTTGAGGGTAAAGTAAAAGCGGGTTTTGAAATGCTGGTAAATAACTTCTCCCTTGGTATTATAGGTGCAATCTTGGCTTTAATTGCATTAACCGGTATTAGCCCAATCGTACAAATATTAAATTCAGTAATGGAATCCGGCGTTGATTTCTTCGTAAGCCATGGAATACTTCCACTTGCCAGTATATTTATTGAACCGGCAAAAGTTTTATTCTTAAATAATGCGGTGAATCATGGTATACTTTCACCAATGGGAATGGAACAGGTCAAGGAAGTAGGAAAATCTATATTCTTCTTGTTGGAAGCCAATCCCGGACCTGGTCTTGGAATTTTGTTAGCATATTGTCTGGTTGGTAAAGGAGATGCAAAAAACTCAGCACCTGGCGCAATTATTATACATTTTCTAGGCGGTATTCATGAAATATATTTTCCTTACATATTAATGAATCCTACCTTATTACTAGCTGCAATTGCTGGTGGAGCAAGCGGTATATTTACTCTTAATTTATTAGGCGGTGCATTAACTTCTCCGGCATCACCAGGAAGTATTTTAGCTATTCTTCCATTAACACCGATAGGAAGTCATGTGGGTGTTATATTAGGAATTATAATATCTACTGCAGTGTCCTTTGTAGTTGCAGTACCATTATTAAAGATATTTGGAAAAGAAGGAAATCTGGAAACAAGTAAAGAAGCAGTGAAAGATATGAAATTAGCATCAAAAGGAATTACATCCGTAACTGCTCCTGGAAAAGCTGCAGATGGCTCATCGGAAGCTGCAATAACCAAAGAATTAGGTGTTATAGAAAACATTGTATTTGCATGCGATGCGGGTATGGGTTCCAGTGCAATGGGAGCAACGGTACTTCGTAAGAAATTGGTGGCTGCAGGATTAGGGCATATTAATGTAGTCCATTCATCTGTATCCTCCATTCCGGAAAATGCGCAGATTGTGGTAACGCATTCTGAATTAAGGGAACGTGCTTCCCATAGTAATCCTAATGCAAAGTTAGTATTGATTCATAATTTCCTGTCAGCTCCTGAATATGATGAGTTAGTGACGGAGTTGAAAAACAGAAAATAGGAACATGTAACAGAACCAAATCAGAACTAAGAACCAAATTAGAACAAAGATCCAAATCAGAACAAAAATCCAGATTAGAATAAAGAAGCAAAATCAGAATGGCAGACCAAAATAGTATAAGGAGGAAGACCATGACTTTATCACCAAGACTTCGGCAAATATTGTTCATTATGCTTAAAGAGAATCAGATTATTTCTGTCCAAAAACTTGCAGATGAAATTAAAGTGAGTAAGCGTACCGTTCAAAGAGAGCTGGAAGACGTGGATGTTTCTTTAAGTAAATATGGTCTTTCCCTGCAATCCAAGACAGGAATTGGTATTTGGCTGGAAGGTGATTCGGATAATAAGGAGTCCTTGTTATCCAAATTAGAGGAAGAGGATATGATAGACTCCGGTGATATAGAAGAACGCCGAAAGCTATTGATTCTAGAAATATTAAAGGATCTTTCTCCTAAAAAGTTATATTATTATGGAAATATCTTTGGTGTAAGTGAAGCAACTATTAGTAATGATATGGAAGCAATCCAAACCTGGTTTGAACAATGCAACTTGAAACTGATTCGCAAGCCAGGTTATGGAGTTGCATTAGAAGGCAGTGAAAAGAATTATCGCATTGCTTTACGGAAATTTATAGATGAAAACATGGATAATAAGATATTCAGAAATCTTATTGATGAAAAAAATAGAACAGTTATTGATGTAATAAGAAACAGGGAAGAAGAAAATATATACAACTTACTGGACGAAGACATATTAAAACGGGTAGTGATCTGTTTTTTAAGTATACGCGATAAAAGAATACTACGGTTAACGGATACTTCCTACATCGGGTTACTGTTGCATATAACTATTGCAGTCAGCCGGATTTTGCAACATGAAATTATTGAACCCAATGAGGATTTAATCGATAAACTGCATAAAGACGATGACTATGATTTAGCCTTGTATATAGCTAATTCTCTGGAAGAAGAATTTCAAATTGAGATACCGGATATAGAAATCGCTTATATCTTCCTTCATATTAAAGGCTCCAAATTGCAGTATATCGATGGAGAAGGAATGGAAAATCAATCAGAAAGAGAAGAATTATTAAGCTTTATTAATAGTATGATTGATGCTTATGATGAAGCTTTAAGCTATGAATTAAAACAGGACGAAGAATTTATAGCCGGTTTACTGGCACATTTGCAGCCTACTTTTGTTCGTTTAAAAAATCATATGATGATCTCCAATCCATTATTGAAACAAATAAAAGAAACTTATTCTGATATTTTTCAGAGGTGTTTAAAAGTAGGTAAATTAATTGAAACGAAATTAAAATGTAAGGTGCCCGAAGAAGAAATTGGATTTTTGTCCATGCATTTTGGAGCCGCTGTAGTTCGGTTGGAAAATCAAAAGGAAAGTAAGCGTAAAGTAAATATCGGTATTGTTTGTGCCAGTGGAATTGGAATATCCAGACTAATGCTTTCTAAGTTAAACCGTTTCTTAAAAGAGCGGGCGGATATTACAACTTATGGGAAAGAAGATTTAAACCCTTTGATTCTTGGTAAATTAGACTTCTTAATATCCAGCATTACTTTAGATAATATGGAGACTGATATTGTTAAAGTCAGTCCTTTGTTAATTGAAAAAGATCTAGAACAAATTGATGCAAAGGTGAGAAAGTATGCAAAAACCCCTAAAAAGAATATGGCCACTACGGAATTTAGCAGACAATTAGAACAAGTTAATTTTACCATAACCCAAATCAAACATATTATTAAAGAATTTGAATGTATTAAGGTAAATAATGATATCTCTTTTGATGAACTGCTAGTGGCGGTAACAGAAAAAATAGCCTCTTATAATAATAAACGCCTGATGATTCAGGAAGATATTAAAAAAAGAGAAAAAATTGCAACTCAGGTAATACCGGAATACGATTTTGCTTTGTTGCATTCCAGAACAAAAGGAGTTATAAAACCAAGCTTTTCAGTATGTCTGACGAAAGACTTAAAAGAATTTAAAGAGCCTTATTTAAAATCGGTGCATACCGTAATTATTATGTTAATACCGGATGATGAGCATACAAAAGAAAACGGAGCAATTCTTGGATTTTTAAGCAGCCGGTTGATTGAAGACAATGAATTCTTAGGTGTAATATTTACCGGTGAGAAAGAAAAAATAAGAAATTTTATATCCAAGGAGCTAAAAAAATATTTTAATCAATATTTAGAAACCGTTTAAAAAATAAGATTTATTGCATAAGGAAGGAATGACAAAATGGAGCTGCTTCAGAAAAAAAATATCATATTAGGATGTAAACCAAAAGAAAAAGATGAGGTAATACGTGAGGCTGGAATGTTGCTGTATAACAGTGGTTATGTAGAAAAAAGCTATATTGATGGCATGTTGGAAAGGGAAAAAACCTTCTCTACCAATATCGGTAATGGAATCGCAATTCCCCACGGTGTAGAAGCTGCAAAACAAGACATAAAAGCATCTGGCCTGTCAGTTATGGTATTTCCAGAAGGAACTATGTGGGATGATGAGCCTATGTATGTTGTAATCGGTATCGCTGCTGTGGGAGATGAGCACCTGAACATTCTGGCTAATATAGCAGAGAAATTGTCAGACATGGAAGCGGTTAAGCAATTAATCCTTAGCGATGTAGATACGATTTATAATATCTTTATGGGAAAGGAATAAAAAGAGATGATTATAACTGTTACGATGAATCCTGCCATTGATAAGACCGCTGATCTGGCGCATTTTGAACATGGTGGTTTAAATAGATTATCCGGTGTAATTATGGATGCTGGGGGGAAGGGAATTAATGTATCAAAGACCATTCGTGAGCTTGGGGGAGAAACCATTGCTACCGGATTTATAGGGGGAAGCGGCGGTGTACTTATTGAAAAGGCTCTGTCAGAACTGGGAATTCAAGCTGATTTTGTGGTCATCAAAAATGAAGTCAGAACGAATCTGAAAGTAGTTGAATCCAACGGTTTAGTTACAGAACTAAATGAACCCGGACCTGTTATTCATAAAGAGGAATTAGATGAATTAACAGAAAAGCTGATAAATTACGCGAAAGAAGATACCTTATTCGTTTTTGCAGGAAGTATTCCAAATGGAGTAGATACTTCTATATATAAAACATTAATAAAGAAAGTAAAAGAAAAAGGAGCTAAGGTATTCCTGGATGCAGACGGGGAGTTATTTATAAATGCCATTGAAGTAAAGCCGGATATTATTAAACCAAACCGCCATGAAATAGAGAAATATTTTAAGATGGATTACCGTGCCGATGAAAAGGAACTATTGGATATGGGAAATAAACTATTGGATAAAGGTATCCATATGGTAACCATATCCCTTGGACAGATGGGGGCACTTTTCTTAACAAAGGAACAAAAGTTAAAATGTCCCGGTTTAAAAGTAGAAGCACATTCTACTGTTGGCGCTGGTGATGCTATGGTTGCCGCCTTGGCATATGGATTAGATCAGGGTCTTGACTTAGAGAAATGTGTGAAACTAAGTATGGCTGCATCGGCAGGAGCTGTTACAACAAAAGGTACGAAACCACCGAAAAGAGAATTGGTGGATGAGTTAATGGAAAGAGTTAAAGTAATCCAATTGTAATTATTAAAATTTACAGTATAAAAATAATACACAAATTAATTTAAAATGAATTGGTAATTATTTCTTTATTATTACCTTGGTTTAATTTTTTCAAAATTTAGTTAACATAATAATATTATGTATACTCTATCTGTGTTTTATTACTTAATGGAGAAAAAAAGAAAGGCAGGAGATGGACCATGAAAACAAAAGCAGTAAGAATGTATGGAATGGACGATTTACGTTTAGAAGAATTCGAATTACCAGATATAAAAGAAGATGAGATATTAGTAAAGGTAATCAGCGACAGTATCTGTATGTCTACATACAAATTAGTAAAGCAGGGGAAGAAACATAAAAGAGCACCTCAAAATATAGATACCAATCCAATTATCATTGGTCATGAATTTGCCGGCGATATTGTGAAAGTCGGTTCTAAATGGCAGGATCAATTTAAACCCGGACAAAAATTTGCTTTGCAGCCGGCGCTTAATTATAAAGGCAGTTTAGCATCACCGGGTTATTCCTACGAATACTTTGGAGGCGCTTGTACCTATTGCATCATTCCTCATGAAGTTATGGAATTAGGTTGTTTGTTGAATTATGATGGGGATAGCTATTTCGAAGCTTCTCTTGGTGAACCTATGAGTTGTATTATAGGCGGTTATCATGCCAACTATCATACCAATAAACAAAATTATAATCATGCTATGGGTACGAAAACAGACGGTAATATATTAGTTTTAGGCGGTTGCGGTCCAATGGGACTTGGGGCCGTAAGCTATGGCTTAATTATGGAGAATAAGCCCAAGTGCCTGGTGATTACAGACATAAGCGATGAAAAAATAAAAAGGGCGAAGGAAGTAATATCCGAAGAAACAGCTGCTGCAAAAGGTATTGAACTGATCTATGTAAATACAGCAACTATGAAGGATGCGGTGTCAGAATTAATGGAACTAACAGGTGGTCACGGCTATGATGATGTGTTTGTGTATATTCCTATTCGTGAAGTAGCTGAAATGGGAGATCGGCTTTTAGCCTTTGATGGCTGCATGAATTTCTTTGCGGGCCCTACAAATAATGAATTTAAGGCAGAAATAAATCTATATAATGCCCATTATACCAGTACACATATTATGGGCACAACTGGCGGTAATACAGAAGATTTAAAAGAGGCCCTTTATCTGTCCGGTAAGAAATTAATTGAACCTGCAGTTATGGTAACTCATATAGGAGGCATAGACAGCATTGCGGAGGCCACCATTAATTTACCGGATATACCGGGAGGGAAGAAATTAACTTATACCCAGTTCAACATGCCTTTAACTGCAATTGATGATTTTGAAAAACTGGGTGAAACAGATCCACTATTTAAAAAATTATCAGAGTCTTGTAAAAAACATAGAGGTCTATGGAATAGTGAAGCAGAGAATATATTATTTGAGCATTTTGGAGATAATTAAATAAGAGGTGATGATATGGTTAGTAAGAAAGTTATAGTAAAAAACAAATCTGGTCTTCACGCAAGACCAGCCAGTGAACTGGCCAAAACAGCTATGAAATGCAATTCGGATGTAACAATTAAAGTGGGAGAAAGGAAAGTAAATCCCAAAAGTATATTAAATTTAATGGCTGCGGCAATAAAATGCGGTACTGAAATTACTGTAGAGTGTACTGGAGATACGGAAAAAGAAGATCTCAGCGCAATTATATCAAGTATTGAAAATGGCTTAGGGGAATAATTTATTCTACCATCGTTAGAAATTTAGAACTCATATTCTATCACTTAAAAAGCAGAAAATAATCAGTTGTTGATACTTTCTGCTTTCTTTTTGTTAATAAATAATTACTGATTTGATATAATTAAATACGGATATAAAATACCGAATTGTATAAAATGCAGTATTTGTACTTACCTTTTAAGCATTTTTATGTTAAAATAAAAAAGGAAAGCGCTTGTATTAATATATAACTGTTAAAATACACAAAAAACACCAATCTATTATGAATATAATGTATTTTCATTTGTATCTATTAAGCTTATCTATATTTCATAAACGACAGTAGAATAATTGGAGGACTGCTATGAAACGTAAAATAATAATTACGATTATACTGTCATTCTTTGTCATACTTTTAATTGGATATACAATATCAAAAAGAAATCTCAATATACAAAACAGCGAGAATGAACGGGAGGAATTAGTGATTTACAGTTCCCACCCTTTGGATTTTCTCAAACCGTTAATTGAAGAATTTGAATCCAGGACAGGAATACTGGTAACAGTTGTCAGTGGTGGAACCGGGCAATTAATCGAAAGAATTGAAGAGGAACAGGATAACCCGAAAGCAGATATACTATGGGGCGGAACTTTGGCTACATTAAAACCTCAGATGTATTTGTTTGAGGAGTACTCTTGTGCCAACGAAGATGTCATTCAGGAAGAATTCAGGAATAAAGAAGGAATGTTTACTAAGTTTTCTGATGTACCCAGTGTCTTAATGGTTAATGCAGATTTAGTAGGAAATATAAAAATTAATGGATATAAGGATTTACTAAATCCTGAATTAAAAGGTAAGATAGCTTACTGCAGTCCTGCCGTATCTTCCTCTGCTTTTGAACATCTTATCAATATGTTATATACAATGGGTGACGGTAATCCGGAGGAAGGCTGGGATTATGCAAAACTCTTTTGTGAGAATTTAGGCGGAAATCTGTTGAAAAGTTCAACAGAAGTTTACAAGGGTGTTGAGAATGGTGAATTTGTTGTGGGGCTTATATTTGAAGAAGCTGCTGCCGCTTTGGTGGCGAATGGTGAACATATAAAAATTGTATATATGGAAGAAGGAGTCTTATCTACACCTGACTGCGTTACAATTGTAAAGAATTCACCCCACCCTCAAAATGCCCGGACATTTATTGATTATGCTACCGGATATGGAGTTCAGACCATGATAACCACAGAACTTAACAGGCGGTCGGTTCGCGTGGATGTAAAGATTCCAAAGTATCTTAAGACAAAGGATGAGATTACAATTATTCATGCAGATCGTGAACTGGTTTATGAAAAGAAAAAAGAATGGATACAAAAATTCAAAGAAATATTTTTAGATATTAATGAAGAATAAGAGATAAGAAACGCATATATAAGTTTCATTGGTAATCTAGGATGCATAATGGAGTTAATGTGAATTATTGAGACGTATAATTCATACCTTGATTTGTGACAGTGCTGGATCTGCAAGCAGACGCAGCATGCAATGGGAGCTAATATGAAAAGAAAAAGAATAAGATTCTTTAGTGATAATATAAGGCATATGTTTATCTTATATGCAATTATACCGGCTTTCCTGATAGCCTGTTTATGTATGGGTCTAATCCTGGGAATATGGCAATATAGTGTTTCTACCACAAACCGCGCAGCCAATGCCAAGGTAAGCAATGTATTGCAAGAGGTTGTGGATATCTATGTAAGTGAAGCATTGAGTTTATCAAAGGATATAACGTTAACTGCGGATCCGATTGATACAAATAAGCTGGTAGAAATAAGAAGATCCATGTATAATCTTTTTGCAGAAACGGGATATTCTGCAAACCTGTATATTTTAGATAAGGATCTGAATTCCCTTCTATCCGATTATAATCATATGCCCGGTTTTTTAATAGATAATTCTTGTTATGATTGGGGCGTCATTCGAGAAATTCGCGAAAAACCTCAGGATATTTCCATAAAGCTTGCAACAGATGAAGGGCGGATTCTGTGCATTGGTACAGGAATACAAAAACAAGGAGAACTGGCAGGCTATATCGTAGTGACGATTCCTGCAGATGAATTTCGGTTATTGTTGGCACAGGTATCACCGCAAACGGTTATTACAGATGCTAATGGGTGGATCTATCTCACTAATAATTATGCTTTTCAGGATACCTTAGGGCGCTTTGCAAGAGAACAGGAATATTCCCAGGGATTTATTCAGTATCAGGATAAAGGATATTATCTGTCCCAAAGTAAGGTATACAAGGATAACTTACAGGTGTACACCATTACAAGCCATGATATGGAATCAAGAATGTTTTATACTATGAGCATGTTCATTCTGTTTATATTTGCCGCAATTATTATAATTACCTATTTTATCAGTAGAAAAGTTGCTAAAAAGAGTACAAGGGATATATATAAAATAGCCGAGGCATTTGAACAGGTTAAGAAAGGTAATTTGGAACGTTATCTGGATATTCACAGTAGTGTTGAATTTAAGGAAATCGGTGAAGCATATAACTTAATGCTTGATGGCTTAAAAAATAATATTAAAGAAAATAAGGAGCTGACCAAACATGCCGCATTTGCCCAGGTAAAACAACTGGAGGCTCAGTTTAATCCTCATTTTCTTTTTAATACGCTAGATAACATACGCTTTATGAGTAAGATTGATCCGGAAGCTTCGGATAAAATGATCATTGCTTTATCAACACTGCTTCGATACAGTATCAGTGATGCAGAGGAAGAAATTCAAGTTGAAGAAGATATGCGATATACAGAAAGTTATCTTACTATTCTAAAAATAAGGTTTAACAGAAGATTTACTTATGATATTGATATAGAAGAAAAGGTCAAGAAATATTTAATTCCTAAACTAATGATGCAAACACTTATTGAAAATGCCGTTAAATATGGATATGCAGAAGGAGATTCACTACATGTTACCATTAAGGGATTTGAAAAGGATGGAAATTTAATTTTTATTTGCAGAGATAGTGGTGGTGGAATTAAAGAAGACATGTTAAAGCAGATCAGAGAAAACCTTCTGCTTCCGGTAAATAGAACAAATCATCATGGTATTTACAATATACATCGAAGAATACAATTAATGTATCACGGGGATTATGGAGTTACTTTAGAAAGTAAATTGGGAGAGGGAACAGTTGTAACTTTGACGCTTCCTGTTCACATGAGCTCTGAGTTGTAGCTGCATTGTATTATATGGAGAAAGAAGGTAAAAGATTATGCTTAAGGTACTAATAGCGGAAGATGAGGATATTATCAGGAAGGGGTTAGCCTATACCATTGATTGGTTAAGCATAGGATATGTACTGGTGGGGGAAGCGGCAAACGGTGAAGAGGGAATTGAAAAAATCAAAGAATTGAAACCGGATGTGGTGCTTGCAGACATTATGATGCCAAAAGTAAATGGACTTGAAATGATTCGCCGGGCCAGGGAAGAAGTCCGGTTTAAAAGTGTAATTCTCACAAGCTACGCGGAGTTTGATTATGCAAAAGAGGCGATTGAATTAAAAGCATATGATTATCTTATGAAGCCGGTTGATGTAGATGAATTAAAAGAAGTTATGTGTAAACTGCAAGCTGAAATAAAGCATGAGAAGGAAAAGGAACTGGTATTCCGGCAGAAAAATCAGGGGATGGACATTGAACTGCTTTCTTCCGGTGATGCCTATAAGAATCCTTATGTTAAGAAAACAATAGATTTCATTAAAGAACGTTATATAGAAAAGATAAGTATTGAAAGTATTTCAGAGGAATTAGAGGTAAGTTCCAGTTATCTTAGCAGGAAGTTCAAGGAAGAAACGGGACATACCTATCTTGACTTTTTGAATATGTACCGGGTACAGCAGGCAATAAAACTTCTTAATGAAGGAATTTACCGTGTTTATCAAGTATCAGATATGACGGGATTTTCAGATTATAAGCATTTTTGCTTAGTTTTTAAACGTTATACTAAGACCTCACCTACGGAATTTATAAAAAATAAGGAATATACCAGTTAATAGTTCATTTTTAAGGATAATTATGCACAAAAGAAGGTATCAATATAGCCACAGATTATCTAAAATGTATATATGAAGAATACAATTTACGGGGGATACATATTGTATGACTTCAAATAATAGATAAAATGTGGAGGATGGAAAATGAAAAAGTTAGTATCACTTCTTTTGGTTCTTACAATGATCAGTACAATGCTGGTTGGTTGTGGAACATCGCAGACAAATAAAAGTGGAGAAAAAAGTGAAGCAGAAAAAGTCATTGAACAGGCAGAAAAAATGACACTTGAAGAACTGTATAAGAAAGCAATTGAGGAATCTAAGGGTAAAACCATGTATGGTATCGGTAACTCAAGCCGCGGTGCAACGGCAGCAACCGGTTTCATTGAAGAACTGCAAAAAATTGACTCTTCCTATAATGGAACTATCGAATGGTCACAGCCAAAGAATAACTCAATTTTTACTCTATTAAATGCAGATATCACCAGTTCTAGTCATACATATTCTATGACTCTGATTCAGGATGGAAACCAGATTCAGAGTAAGATGTTAGATACTGGTAACCTTCTTAATTTCATTCCCAAGGAATGGAAAGAGGCAAATGGTGTTAATGAAAAGGAAAACGGACATCCCTTAACATTACAGACATTAAATAAGGTATTCATGTTTAACAATCTTGGAAATAAAACTTACACAAATTGCTGGGATTTTGTGTATGAAGGTTCAAGTCCACTGTTTATGGGCGCTGATTCCGAACCTGTCGGAAAAAATTTCTTATATATGTTAACCAATGATAAATATGCAACCTACCTAAAGAAAGCATTTGATTCTTTAGACAGCACAAAGCAGGCTTATTTCCAAACAACCATTGATGAAGTGGCTGAAGATGCAAAGAATCTTGGATTATCTGGCGATAATGCGAAATACGGTTTGGCGTGGATTAAGCATTGGTGTGAAAAATACAACGAACAGACAGACGACGGCCCTATCTGTAACGAACTTGTTACAACCTCAGCTGTTGGTGAAAGTGGTCTTTTAGTTTATTCAAAGCTTCGTTCTGTAGAGGAATCAGAAACTGTTTCAGTAAACAATGTAACAGTAGCAGCTTATCAGGAGGATTATACAGGAATTGGCGGATATGCCTATAAACATTATCTTCAGCTTGTAAAGACAGCTCCCCTTCCATGGACAGCTTGTGCTTTCATCGCCTATATGGTAACTACAGAGGAAGGTTTTTATGCATGGGGCAAAGACATGGGCGGTTATAGTGCTAATCCTAATATCAACCAGGATCATTCACAGGATGGTTTTGTAGATGGGGTTGATACCTATTCTGCTAAAAATGACAGAGGATATGACTGGTGGGTTGGTGAAGATGGAGGAGCCCTTGTAGTAGAAGATCCTAAGTACTGTTCAGAAGTATCTTTCAATATGAGTGATTGGATAGATGTTATTATTGGCAATAAAGGTACAACAGAATAATCATTTTTGAAACCAAAAGTTAACCCAATAAGGGGCGTTTATGATACGCCCCTTAAATAATAAAGAAAGAGGAAATCATGGAACAGCAAATTTTACAAAGACCGGGGAAATCAAGAATTATTATGAATAAAGTCAAGACTTTCCTATGCAAACCCCAAAACCTTGTTTTGTTGGTTCTCGGTATTATTCTTTCTGTAACAACGATAGCGCCGATTGTTTCCATTTTTGCCGATACATTTTCTATTCATGTGGGATCTATAGATGCTCATTTGACCGGAAAGACCTCCGGTTATACATTGGTTAATTGGATTGATCTTTTTACCGGGAATCTTAGCAGGCAAAATGTTTGGACACCTCTTGGCAATACACTGCTGCTGGCTTTCTTTACCTGCCTGGGGGCAATTATTTATGGAGGTATATTTGCATATCTAGTTACAAGAACGAATCTAAAATTTAAAAAATATTTGAGTGCCATATTTATTTTTCCATATATCATGCCACAATGGACATTGGCAGTAGTATGGCAGAATTTATTTAATAGTCATGTGGTAACCGGCGGTTCTGACGGTTTACTCGCATCTTTATTCCGGATTACCATGCCTGGATGGTGGTGTAAAGGACTTTTTCCCAGTGCGGTGGTATTAGCCCTTCATTATGCACCTTTTGCGTATATTATGATTGGCGGCATCTTCCGTAATATGGATGCCAATCTGGAAGAAGCGGCAGTAATTTTAAACACGCCAAAGTGGAGAATATTCAGCCGGATAACTCTTCCTATGATTAAACCAGCAATTCTTTCCACTATCCTTTTAGTATTCGGAAGTGCCATGGGAAGTTATCCGGTACCACATTATATGAATTTAACAACTCTGTCAACAAAGTATGTCAGCATGAATGTTAACAGAGCGGGAGAGGCCAGTATTCTTGCTATTATTATGATGATCTTTGGCGTGGTTATTCTTATGATGAATCAGGTAACCACAAGCGGCCGGAAAAGCTATACAACAGTAACAGGTAAATCAGGACAGATTAGTAAAGTGAATCTTGGCAAAGTGGGTAAATATGCAATTGCTGTTGTATTTATCATCTTTACTACATTTACAAGCATTTATCCTATTATTTCCTTTGCAATGGAAACTTTCCTGCCAAATCCGGGAGATTATAGTTTTCTTACTTCAGGAAATCTAAGTAATTTAACATTAAAATGGTGGATTACTTCAGAGAACTTAACGGAAAATGGAATGTATGGACAATTGGGAATTCTATTTAATTCTACTATATGGAATGCATTTAAAGGTACATTAATTGTGTCCGTATGCTGTTCTCTGATTGCCGGTACCATAGGTACATTGGTAGGATACAGTGTCAGTAAAAACAGAAGAAGCAAAGCCGCAGGCTATGTGAATGCCATAGCATTCCTTCCCTATCTGATACCATCACTGGCAGTGGGTGTTTCCTTCTTTATCTTCGGATCGGCGCTGGGAATTTACAACACATATCTTCTGATTATTCTTGCGGGAACCGTAAAATATATACCATTTGCAAGCCGAAGTGCATTAAATTCCATGTTGCAGCTAAGCGGTGAGATCGAAGAAGCTGCAATCATACAGGATATTCCCTGGTTCAAACGAATGTTTAGAATTATTATTCCTATTCAAAAGTCATCCATTATAAGTGGCTATCTATTACCGTTTATGACTTGCCTAAGAGAACTAACTTTATTCATGCTGTTATGCTCTCAAAATAAGATTGTTACAACCTTACTTGATTATTTTGATGAAATGGGACTTTATGCATTCTCTAGCGGTATAAATCTTATTTTGATTATATTTATTATAATATGCAACGGACTGATTAATAAGGTAACAGGTGCAAGCCTGGATAAAGGAATTGGAGGAAATTAGGTTGAAAGAACAGATTTTTCAACCGGCAATTTGGGCGGTACAAATTGTGCCTGCGCACAAAAATTGCTTTGTTATTAATTGGTGCTAAAGCACCGGAATCGAGGTTAATATGCCAGAAATAGTACTAGAAAATGTTACGAAAAGATGGGGAAAGTTTTATGCAGTGGATAATCTTAACCTGGTAATAGAAGATAATGCATTTGTTACATTGCTTGGTCCTTCCGGATGCGGAAAAACCACAACACTCCGTATGATTGCAGGTCTTGAAACCCCTACAAGCGGAAAAATTACCATTGGTGGAGTTACTGTATTCGACAGTGAAATGGGAATCAATATCCCTGCCAACAAAAGACATGTGGGTTTTCTCTTCCAGAACTATGCTTTATGGCCCAATATGACAGTTTATCAAAATATATGCTTTGGTCTAAAAAACATAAAAGAAGAGATGGCGACAGTGGATTATGAGGTTAAGAATGCAGATAGACTTATTAAAATACTAAGTAAACCGGAAGAAGTTGTACAGGCAATCAATGATTGTATGGATAAATCCGGTGTTTTGGATACAGGCAGAGCATTGATTAAATTAATTGATTTATATGAAATATCTATGTTCACTGCAAGAGAACTTTTAAGTTACAAATTACAGGAAGTTTCAAATGTAAAAGAAAAAGCGAAAGAAATTTGTGAAAAATACAGAGCCGATATAGAGACTGCAAAAGGAAAATACAAAGATTCCGGCAGTGAACTAAATGAGAACTATGAAGTGATAAAGAATGGTCAGGTAGTTAAGACAGTAAGAAAAATGACTAAAGAAGAAATCGATTTGGCGGTTCGAAGAGTTTCCAGAATTGTAAAGATTGGTATGTTTATGGATCGATATCCTAGTGAATTATCCGGAGGTCAGCAGCAGCGTGTGGCTATTGCCCGTACCTTAGCTCCGGAACCTACGGTACTGTTTATGGATGAACCATTGTCAAACTTAGACGCAAAATTAAGACTTGAAATGCGATCCGAATTACAAAGACTTCATATTGATACCGGAAGTACATTTGTCTATGTTACCCATGATCAGATGGAAGCCATGACATTGGCTACTAAAATATGTCTGATTGACAACGGTGTGTTGAATCAATACGATAGACCTCTCGATGTATATAACAGACCGAATAATTTATTTGTAGCAGATTTTGTAGGAAATCCGGCTATCAATTTCATGGAAGCAAAAGGAGAACAAACAGCTGACGGAAACATTGCCTTAGAAATCCTTAAGAATGTAAAAGCCACCTTTATACCGAGAGAAAAAATGAATATGGATCTTTGGATTAAGCAACAGGAGAGGGAAGAGGAGAGTAAGCGTCAGGCAGAACTTGAAAAGCAGAAGGATAAGAAAAATGTTGAAAAAGGTAATAAAGATTCTCGTTTCCGCTATCATATTGCAAAGGTAGATGAAAATGAAATAATAGAGGAAGAGAAGAACATTACTGATCATGATTTTGTTATAGGTATCAGGCCGGAATTTATTAAAATCAGCGAGCAAGGTTCTTTAACTGGAGAAATTTACAGTGCCATGCCTACCGGTATGGAAACTACGGTAAAAATAAGAATCGGCAATTTCTTATTTACAGGAGTTGTATTTGGTGGTGTTCTATATGAAATAGGGCAAACAGTAAAATTGGACTTTGACGGTAAAGGTATGTTGTTATTTAGTCGTAAGAATGGAAATCTAATATCACAAGGTGCATTAAATGTGGAATAGAGATATTTTAATAGAGATATTTTATATTGAGCTACCTGGTTGATAAGGTTTTTAGCTAAATATACTTCGAAAATAATAATACTTTTTAGTATGTTTAATTCGAAGTCCATGATACTAGCCTTGCTCAAAGTTGTTTTCTTTGTTGTATATTATAGTATAATAGGACGGTTAAGATAATATGGAATATATTGAGATTATGGAAAAATATAGATTGGAAAATAATTTTTATACATTATCTGAAATGCGTGTGTTATGTAAAGATAATACTATATATGATTTTTTCTCAGTTTTAATATCTAAAAATGTAACATTTGGTAAAAATAACATTATTTATCCTGGAGTTATTATGGAAGCGGATATGGAGTCAAATATTGCAATAGGTAATCACAATGTATTTTTTAATAATACCCACTTAGAAGCTAAGTCTTCTGGAGAAATAATTATTGGGAATTGTAATAATTTTATGAATGGTGGGATTTCTGTCCGAAGTAATATGCCAAATAGTAAGATAACCTTTTCAAATAATGGAAGATATGATGGAAGGATTAATATCTTTGGCAACTGTGAATTTGGCGAAGGCTCTCAGATTATCGGCACCATTAATGTTTATAACTGCACTTTAATTGGAGGTGGGAGCTATAATGAAAAAGATCCGGATAGAAGAGCGGGTATTATTAAAGGCTTTGGAACTGCTAAAAATATAGTTGTTAATATGGGAATGGTGATAAATGGTTTGGGAGATTTTAATAAGTCTGCCTTGGAATTACAATCAAATTATCACAGCAAATAGAACGAAAAGAAAAATATAGAGTGTATTTTTGCTTAACTTTTTGTAACTGTCTATAGCTATATTAGAAGACACTTCAGACGTTTCATAAGAAGAAATTACGTAACTTCTTATGAAACGTTTTTTATATACAAATTGAGCTACCTGACTGATAAAGATTAGCTATCTGTTGTTTGAAATCTTCTGAATAACGGTTACCATTCTTGGACATTGTTTAACACACCATTCTTGGAATTATTGTAACGTGTTAAACTTTTCGTGTCCACAGTTATATACTAACACCATTTTATTGATTAAAAGAATAGTATTGTTAATACACTTATATGCAAATGAGGTTTATAATAATTATATTTTTCTATCATTGTGTTTTACTATCATTATAAAAAGCTTAAATATTTTTCTTTACAACCGAATCGGTTTATGATATGTTAATGTTAGTGGTAAACCGATTCGGTTTATATGGTGGAAAGGAGTGTGGATGTTTTGAGTGTATTTGAATCCTTGCCTGAAAAAAAGCGTGAACGTATTGTTAATGCGGCCCTTACAGCATTCGGAACGAATGGTTACAAGAAAACTTCAGTAGCAGACGTTGCCGCTCTTGCGGGTATATCTAAGGCTATGGTGTTTCACTACTTTGGTACGAAGCAAGGAATGTATAGATATATTGCAAATCTATGTGGTCAAATGATTTCAACTGCCATAAACAATGCAATGCCGGAAATCACAAGTGAAAGGTATTCTGATTTTTTTGAACGAATGATGATTACATCAAAGATTAAACTTGATGTAATGAAAGCCAATCCTGCTATTATGGATTTTCTGACCTCAATGTTTATGGAAAGAAATGAAGATATTCGTCCAGTTATAGATGAGTTTTTTAAAGACTTCGAACCGCTTCGAAGACAAATATTGCATACTGGAGTCCATGAATATAAATTTAAAAACTCAGCAGATATAAGTCGTGTGGAGAAAATGCTTACCTGGATGGCCAATGGGTGTGCGGAGGAGTGGAAAGGCAAACCAGCTAATGAGCTTGATGAAATAATGACAATCTTTGAAGATTGCATGAATGCACTTAAAAATCACTTTTATAAGGAGGAATATCGGTAATGTCAACTATCCAAATCAATGGACTTGTAAAGAAGTTTGGAAAATTTACCGCACTTGACGGTGTCAATATATCCGTTAAACCGGGGGAGGTACATGCATTTCTTGGTCCCAACGGCGCTGGGAAAACAACAACAATACGTTGTCTGCTTGGAATTCTAAGAGCCACAAGCGGTACGGTGCAAATGTTTGGGCAGGATGCGTGGAAGAATGCTGTAGAACTCCATAAACGAATTGCTTTCGTTCCCGGTGACGTAAACTTATGGGGTAACCTTACAGGTGGTGAAATCATCGATCTGTTTGTAGCTTTTCGAGGAGCGGAACATACTGATAAGGAACGGCGTGAACACTTTATTGAGCGTTTCGAGCTTGATCCATCTAAGAAGTGCCGTACTTATTCAAAAGGCAACCGCCAAAAAGTAGCATTGGTAGCAGCTCTTGCTTCTGACGCAGAGTTATTTATCCTTGATGAGCCAACTAGTGGACTTGATCCATTAATGGAAAAGGTATTTCAAGATAGTATAAATGAATTAAAAGACCAAGGTAAAAGTGTCTTATTATCCAGTCATATTATGAGTGAAGTCGAGAAACTGGCGGATACAATCAGCATTATCCGTGAGGGTAAAATTGTTGAAAGCGGGTCTATGGACCAAATCGCTGAAAAAGCCGCCGGAAGAACACTTGAAGAGTTCTTCCTCAGCGAGTACGAAGGGAGGAAGTGACAATGACCACAGTATCAGGGTTTGGTCGGTATTTCCGATTTATAGTACGACGTGAGCGGATAATTAGTCCACTGTGGATTGTCATTATGGTACTCCTTACTGCAGGAGTTGCAGCTATGTACCCCGGCTTGTTTGCCGGTCCAGAAGAAATTATGGCAATGGGGGAAATGCTTCGTTCTCCCGCAATGGTGGGAATGATGGGGCCTGTTTATGGGCTTGAAAGCCTGAGTACATCAATTTTATTTTCAGAGACCATGAGTTGTTGGATGATGATAGCCATTGCTGTTATGAATATTTTCTTCATCAACCGCCATACGAGAGTTGATGAAGAACTGGGGCGTCTTGAAATGCTCCGGGCATTACCCATAGGGCGTCTTGCAGGGGCGAAGAGTGCGATAATAGGAGCGTTTGTACTTAACTTTGTAATTGCTTTGCTGACAGCTGTTTCGATTATTGCTGTGAACATGGATGGTACCACAACTGCAGGAGCGTTTGCCTACGCACTATCAATAAGCGCAGTTGGATTCTTATTCGCGTCAATTACACTCCTTATGGCACAACTTTTTTCAACGTCACGTGGATCGGCAGGCGGAGCATTCTTAATGCTTGGTGTATTTTATGCCCTACGTGCATTTGGCGATGTATCGGAAAATGTTTTATCATATATTTCTCCTATGGGACTGGGACTTCGAACATTTGCGTTCTTTGAAAACAACTTTCAATATATCGGTATAATCTTTGTTGAAAGCCTTGTAATCAGTTTGCTGGCATACTTAATTTGTACGAAACGTGATCTGGGACAGGGAGTGTTTTCCGCTCGTAATGGCAGTGCAAATGCATCACGTTTTCTGAAAAGTCCTTTTGGATTGGCCTGGCGGCTTACCCGAAACGGAGTACTTGTATGGTGTCTTGTTATATTCGTCTGCGGTGCCTCCTACGGTTCGTTCCTTGGTGACATAGAGAGCTTTGTTTCAAAAAACGAGATGTATAAGCAGCTTGTAGAAGCCGGATATGGTGTGGCGGCATCAATAACGGAAAATTTCATTGCACTTTTGTATTGTATCATTTCACTTTTGGCCACGGTTCCTATAATAAACCTTGCAAATAAAATACACAGCGAAGAAAAACACGGACGACTTGAGCCCATATTGGCCCGTTCAGTTGGGCGTGTAAAGATGTTTGGCTGTTACATTATCATAGCAACAGTGGAGAGTGCAGCGGTACTGTTCTGTGGTGCTGTTGGTTTGTATATGGCATCTGCTAATACCGGACTTGTGAGTTTTGGAAGTCTTCTTAAAGCAGCAATGGTATACTTGCCGGCATTATGGGTTATGATGGGAATCAGCGTATTTCTCATTGGTATATTACCAAAACTTACAGTATTAAATTGGGCTATTTACGCATATTCCTTCGGTGCGGTTTACTTTGGACGTCTCTTTGAGATGCCAGAGTGGAGCTTGAAAATTACACCCTTCGGAAATATCCCTCAATTACCTGTGCAAGAGTTTAATATGGCCCCGCTGAATGTGCTTACCTTAATTGCGGTAGTACTGACAGTTGTAGGAATGATTGCGTTTTCGCGCAGGGACATTGAATAAACATTGAGTAAACAAAGAGGATTTTAAATCATAAAAGGTTATAAGACAAGGCGCGGATGAATTTTTGCGCCTTGTCTTATAGTAGTGGAAGGGAAGTAGTATTTCATTGTGTTACCAACTTCTAAGAAATAACTAATTATCAGAGCAAAAGTCACATTATTTTATATGTAAATTATTGTATTATTGTATTGTAAACAGTATTTTTATTAATCACCAAACACATCTGGAAATTCCCTGGGAATGATAAGTCCAAAATAATAATAGAAGAAAAAGTAAAAATACTGAGTTTTAATTCAGGACCATATTATGAAAAATAAGTTCGAAATTTAAGTTATTTTAGGTTATATAGGCCATGTGGATGAGTCAGGGGCTCAGGATGTTCTTATAAAAATCTTATTAAAGATCTTTTTATTAAAGATCTTTATAGAAGAAATTAATAAGATTTTGTGAAGTTATATAAATACAGATTCAAGAGCATCTGTAAGTATTAAGAATATATGAAAAGTCAATTTATATTAAATATTGATATTTATAAATTGATTAAATTTTTACATAACCATAGTTTATAAAAGTATAAAAGGTTTGTGAAATAAAATTATTTGAGATGTTTAGCATGGTATCTGTCAAAGAGTATAGTTTAAATTCATAATATTTATGATTATAGAGTAATTACTATATTTTAAATAATTTATAGAATACAATACGAATATGGGAGTATTTTACTACAAATACCTAATCCAGTGGCAATACCCATCCAACTATTCGATAAACTTGCGAACCGCAGAAGAGTTGAAACAAACGTTTATTCGAATAGACTATCACGTTTTTCTTGCAACATTTTTAACAATTCATTGTATATTTTTACATCAATAAAACCATGCCAAAAAGCATATTTTATATCTTTTTTAATATCTAATGTCAAAGGAGCAAGCCTATATTTTGTTAATTCGGCTATATCTTTTCTAATAGAAATTTCAGAAGGATGCATTTTTTACCTCTTTATATTCTTAATACCGGGGGATAATGGGAGAGTACACTCTGTACGACGCCATCATAAGCACTCTTTTACTTGGCGAACCCATATATCCTATTTTTTATACTTTTTATAAAAAAACGAATCAAATGTATAATTGTAATAACAACCACAATTCCAAACATTACAAAAGCCATCTTAACTCCTTAATCAGTTCTTGTTATAATTCATCAAAAAATATATCAGAAAATATTATCAAACAAACAATACAAATAACCAATCCTATAAAATTAATTATTATATTTACAACCATTTCATTTCCCCTTGCCATAATTCGCAAAATATGCTAAAATCAAATCAATTAGTTAATCTTTTCTTTCCATCTCCGTTTCGCCCCTTGAGACGGAGATTTTAAAACTATATGCAATTATCAACGTACGCACCATTGTACAAGTATGTATACAAGGTTTAGCCAATACGAACCAACTAACAATCCAACCATGCAAGGTTTACCAATGCCACCAAGAAACAACCGAACCATCAAGTGATTTCAAGTGCTATCACCTTATAACTTATTATACAATAGGTGCTATCACTTGTCAAGCTTTATTTTATATAAAAAGGAGTTAAAAATGCCATCTAAATTACCAATTATAACATTCCGTTTATCCGAAGATGACAACTTAAAATTTAAATATATTGCTGAATTTAACAATAGAAAAATAAACGACGAATTAAAAATGATTGCCAAACAGCATATATCTGAATTTGAAGCAGAACAAGGGGAATTATTAGTAGGAGAGGACGGAAAAGTTACTCTTGCAAGACCTAAAATAATAAATTCGGGGAAGTCATCGAATTCAAAAACTGGTTAAGTGAGCACAGGGATTATTGTATCCTTGTGCTTTTCCATTTTATACATATATTCATTTAAATTGTCAGAATATTCTAAATATTAAACGGAATTTGTTCTTGGATATATTCGACAGAAATAAAGTCCGTATCTTTAGAAAAATACTGTTCAACTGTAAAAATATCGGATTGCTTTTCTTTCATACAAATTACCCTGTTTATTCGCCTTAAAAATGCATTCCATGTTTCCTCACAATCTTTCTGTATACCCTCAAACTGCCGATTAAGTGGGATATTAGTAATAAGATATACTTTAGTATAACAAGCCACCTTATTAGCATATCTACAAGGCAATTCGAGCGGATAACCATCAAGATAATTAAGCATGTCTTGTATTCTCAAACTACTTCTAAATTCCTCAAATATTATTATGTCTTGACCTTTGTAATTATCCCAGGGATGTTCATAATCTGTAACTCTAAAAACATTCTGATAGCCATACATTTCCATTATTCCACGAGTTTTACCAACACCTGTATTTCCATAAATATATCTAACATCCAACCTTCTAAATTCATTTTTGTATCGTTCTTCTCTTAATATCTGCCGAACTTTTTCAACACGTTCGATATTCATCATATAGTTTGGAGCAGTTTCCAATATCTCAAAATTGCTCATACCATCTTTAATCATATCATATAAGTCTTCAATATCCGTTCTATGTCCCTGACGTTCAACAGGCATTTCTCCAAATTCCTCATGTGTATCCGGCAAATTCGTTTCTTTCTTTTTATCTTTTGCCCATTTACCCTCTTTAAAAACATAATCTTTATTAGCCTGACTAGTTCCTTTAGCCATTTCAAAGTGTGCAGGTGGAAAAAGATTTTTTAAAGTGCTGAATCTAACAGCACTACTAAAAGCCATATAAAAATGCGTATGGTATGTTTTTTTTTCCCCAATTTCATCCGACATAACCCAATATATTAAAGACTTTAGAGTTAACAATCTATCTTTAATAACCTCATGTGTAAAGCCATGTTCTAACGGATTATTAATTGTAAGTTGCCATTTACGACTTTGTGTATCTTTAGCCATATCCATCCCCCTAATTTGCGACAAAAGTTAATACGCGACATCAATTGCGACACAATTGCGACAATCGAAAACATACATCAAACATACACAAATACTATATATTTGAATATCCGCGACATGCGACATAAGTGTCCTAAGGTAATACTAGGCTTAGGACACTTTTTAAAATAGTAAATATAGAATAAAAATGCTTGGGAGCGGCAAGCGCAAACCCAAGCATTTTTATTTTTTCATATATTTCTTTAATTTCTTCTTAGGTTTCTTTACACCTAAAGCATTAAATTCAGTAACACCACGTAAATTTATTATTTCCTCATTAGACAAAAAGTCTGTCTTTTTGACATTGTCAATCAACTCCGAAGTATCATAATTCGCATACCATTTATCAGCAACAAAATTCCATTCCTTACCAACATGTCTAATCATGGCTGCATTAGACATATTTTCATAATCCCATGCATCATAATATGTATTCGATAAAAATCTCCAATATTTATTACAATCTATAACATACGTAGTAATATCGCGAAGCAATTTATCAACATGAGCAAAACGCTGTGCAGTACAAACCAACTGTTTCTTATTTTTTCTACATTGCAAAATTTGAAAGAGGAGATTAATATTAAAATCTTTCCAAGACCGAGCATTAAATAAAGTCGAAACCTCATCTATCAAAATTATAGTATTTTCCGGAGATTCTATAATTTGTTGATAATTTAAAAGCGGTTCATACGGGATATCAAAAAGCTTAATATTACTTAAAACATGCAAGTTATATCGTTTGGCTTGCGATATAACATAATTAGCAGCACTTAAAGTTTTACCCTTACCAAACATACCAACATAAATATTAAGCCCGTATCCCTGCCATATTTTCCACTTTTTATACTTAAAATAATTATAAATATCCTTAATACCATAGTAACCAATTTTATGCAAATTAAATATAAAACAACGCAAAAAAGGCAAAATAAAGAGCAAACAAGCAATTAAAACAAATATCATACAACCTCCTTACTTAGCAACAGACATAATAGTTTTACATATACTTACAATCATTTCAAGCACGCACAAAAATACAAAAAAACGGATTAGAAATTCAGGTGTAAAGCTTAAACTATCACCCATTAAGAAATTAATAAAATTATCCATTATGCCTTCAACCTCCTAAAAATACGTTTTACAATAGAGTACAGAAAGATAAAACTACACATATAAACAAATACCAAAAATAAATTATAAAAACTAACAACAACATTATAAAAGTCATACATAATGGGATCACTTACAACCTCAATAAAATCAAACGAGATAGCAGAACCAGTAACTACTTTCATAAATTCACTCCTTATAAAATAGACTAAATATAAACGCAAGTAAAATATAACCAAGAGTACAAAAAAGAAATACTTGCCACAGAGTTATAGTAAATCCGGCAACACTAAAATTAATTTCCATTATTTTAAAAACAAATTCCAGTATAGCACCCATGCTTACCCCCTTATTATCTTAAATATACCTAAAGCAACCATACAACCTATACCAATAGTAATTAAAGTCCAAATTTCAGGAGGGAAAAAAGGCATAATACTAGCAACAAGCATAGGTATTTTACCAATACCATTAACGATAGAACTAATACCAGTTAATATGCTAGTAATTATTCCTTTACTATTTGCAAGATTATCCCAATAGTCCTGACTTAAATCTTCCCCAGTATAATCCGTTCCATCACCATATTCAGGGGTTTCTATAGGCTGGCCCTCTTCATTTTCTACCACAACATTATTACCATTGGCATTAATAGTAGCACTAACCCAATTACCATATGCTTTAACATTTTTACCCTGATAAACAACATATCTAATACGCATAGAACCACTTATTTGTTTTAAATTAGATAAACTAGGTGAATACCCAAGCTTTTCCTTTATATTAAAATAAATAGGTGACTGCAAACCAAAATCAACAAATACTTCATCTTTAGTCCATTGTTGAGCAGATGCCGAAACTTCATCAATCGGACACCAATCAGAAATTACCGTTTTTTTCTCCGACATCCAATTTTTTTTGGCTTGATATGTACCTCTGTACTGAATTTGTACATTATACCCCATTGCATTTTCTTTATTTTTCCAAGTAGCCTGAAAATCATGGATATTATTACCAATTAAAAGAGCATTTTTCAAACTTTGACCGTACATCCCAGGGAGAAAATATCTAAACTCTAATGGATATCCTATATTTTCAAATGTTGGTGTTGGTATTATATTTCCATCATTATCAAGGGTTTGTCCATCCCCTAAAACGACTTTGGAACTATCATTTATAACACCCGCAGCAACATAATACATTGCAACTTCCCTATCGGTAATAATTGGGAATTGAGTAAGACCATTACTTTTACGATATCTATCTACATACTCTAAAGAACCCGAATAATCAAAAGCAACAGAAGAATCTGGTGTACCCGAAAAGTCACTAGTTTTATTACCTCCGGGTTCGTCAACATTTTCCCAATTATATACAATTGTTTCAAACCAATTATCCGTAGTTTTTGCAGTAAAAACAAAAGAATAAGCAGCTGTACCCGGATAATTACCCATATAAATACAAGGATTACCGCCCGTATTATTAACCCACCAACCATGAGTTTGACCATATTGAGTTCTTGGAGCATACCACTCATAACGTGTACCAATGGCATCTGCTTTAACATAAATAGACGGTACAAAAATAGAAATAAGCATAATAAAAAAAACAATTTTCTTTTTCATAAGACCTCCTAAAAAGAATTAAAATAGGAGAGGATATAAACCTCTCCTAAAATTACTTAGCTGCCTTTTTGGCACGTTTGAAAATTGTAAAGCCAACACCTGCTAGACCAGCATAAAGAAAAATATTAATTGGAAACTCTGTAAACAACCCCATAACGGTTTTTACTAACTGGACTATTTCTCCTAAAATGCTTGCATCAATAGCAGTTCCTGCACTTAAAAACGGCATACAAAATCCTCCTTATATTAATTTATAATTAAGAGGTTGCAAGGTTAAATACGTCCTTGCGAACCTCTTACAAACATTGTAATTCTATCGAACCTATCAAGAAAAATCTTCCTTTTCCAAACTGCGGAAAAGAGTATTTTTTTTGACAGGACGGAAGACTACGGAAATAACTTTATACAACTTTAGGTTGAAATTTTTCAACAGCAGTTAGGGAAACATAAGTTTTTTGACCAATTTTTAAATCAAATACGCAGTCAATAGTTTCCATATTCTGAATTTTAGCAAGCAGGACCTCAGATTCTTCATTAAGAAATACCTTTAAAGTATCAGTTCCTTGTAAAAAACAAGCATTCTTAAATACTTTATCAGGTTGTTTTTGACTTGTAAAAGTTTCAGTACCCAGATAAACAAAAGTGCCTTTCATTTTCATAATTATTCATTCCTTTCTTATTTTTATTATTTTTTAAGCACTAAAATCTATTTAAAGTAATAGTACTAAATAAGTATTAAATAGCACTATAACCCTAAAAAGCTATACAACTATTCGTTAAACTTGCGTTTTGCGAATAGTTGGATAGCTTTATATTTACATAAAAACCAAAATTGCAATCTTCCATTAGTTTTGTCGTTTTTTTATTACTGTACGATCTTCACAATTTTATGTCGTTTATTTTGAGGAACGCTTATATAAAACCAATTTATAATTTTATTTATTAAATCCCTGATTCTTGCTTTCGTTTATAATATATAATTCTAGATTTTCTTATGTTACAGAAACAAGTTAAGTCTACTTTTATTTCTCTTGTTCATTTTGTGTCAGTTTAGAAAAACATTCTTATATTCATTTCTAATGATTGCAAATCTTACCATAACTACCCCTCCTACTTGTTCTTCAGAAACAGTACAAGGTTTTATAAAGTACTTATCATCATAAGTTGTTAAAATAACATATTCTTGATTATCATCATCCAACAAGACTCCAAACTTTTGGGTGTCTTCACATTTATCTTTTCTATCATTGTAAAAAACATAACATATCCAATTTATTACTGCAATCACATAAACAACTAAGACTAACATATATATCGCTGTCTCTTTTTTGAGGAATTGAATTCTCGTTTCTTCTCGTTTGTTTTCCTTAAGCTTTTGCTTGCTACGTTTTATTCCTTTTATCTTTTCTTTTTTAGGCTTCTTTTCACTAAAGCAGATAATAACAATTAACTCTAATATATATATAATAATTTCCGCTCCAATAAATGTAGCCAGTGTTTCATGATTGCTAAAATCAAAGATATCATTTATTGTTCCTCCAACCCTATAAATAGCATATGTTATAATTCCGGCATTAATAAAAAATAACAAAATATGTAGAACCACTTTGCCCCGTAGTTTAGATGAATTATAAATTTCTATGTAAATTATCCCAGCTGCAATAATAATGACAATGAAAGAAAAATTTAATAGAAATTGCATTAATATATTATTGTAATCAATTTCCATATAAATTAACGGTATGCCCCAAAAATCATAATAGCCTTTTTCATACCAATATGATATGCACTTAAATAATCCAGTAACACCTATACCCAATATTGATGAGATTGCTGTTAATAAAGCCAAATGAGTCTCACACCAATCCATAATTAAAAATTTTCCTTTTTCATTCATTTATATATTCTCCCCACACTTCCATAATAATATGTAAGCTTCTTAGAGTTATTATCTCTTTAGACGAAATTTTGCTTTATCTGTAACCTTTACTTCTGGATTTTCATTTTTTAATTTTATCAGAGATGAACTATTTTCTAGAAAAATAAGAGTATCTCCATCTATTTGAAATACATATTTTTCGTTACCATCATATGTTGTCATTGTTAATATATCACCTTCTATTGAATAATTACCAAGTGATAAATGATTACTTAATAAATCATATGTGAATGATATTTGATTTTCACTAATCATAACAAATGGAGATATACCTGATTCTGTATCTACTTCCATATAATAAGATCCATACTTTACAGTTTTTGCAATATAATTATTCATGTACCATGATAGAAATAAAATAATTAAAACTACAATAAAGACAAAGAAAAATGCTCTTTTTTTCATATAAAACATCCTCCAGTAATTCAAAAATCTGAATTTAAACTAAGTGTCTAGTATTTAATTAGCATAGTTTTATTACTCACTTAAGCTCATACTATAAATAATATGAAACAGTACCTTTCACTTCTTCTATTATATGCTCTATTTTATTACATAAAATATCTTGGGACACAAGAATTTTTACATCCTCACTGACTATTAGTACAATCTTCCCAACTCACTAGAAAAGCCATAAATTGTTTTCAAAAACTGAACTGTTAAAACTCCCTTCAAACGTTTATTGGCTCGTTCCCATCCTTCAACACCGCCCCAGGACCAGTTAGGTGCCCAGCTTCCATCTGCTTCTTGTGAATCTATCAGATGTTCAAGGCAGGTCATGACATCTTTCTTATACATCGGATAATATGGGTGCCTAGGGTTCTCTATCCAATTCGTTATTTTCATCTTCACATCTCCCTCGATTTAATGTTGGTTTCAAAGCTTTAACTTAGCAAAAGCATCTGCAAAGGCACTATTTATTGGCTCTTTTTCTTCTTTATTAATTTTCTTCATATAGTTTGCAACATCCTTTTTGCTAACACCAGCACCTTCTTTTTTCCGTCTTTCTTGGAATGCCGTTAGTTTTTCTTTGTATCCGCAAACACAGGTAAATAACTGCCCTTCCCCCTGGCCTTTTAATCCCATCTTTTTGTGACATACAGGGCATCTTGCATTACTTGTCCTTTCTATTGTCTCCCTATGACCACATTCACGGTCTTGGCAAACTAACATTTTACTGTTTTTATTACTTACCAATAACATTTTTTTGCCGCAATCCGGACATTTCTTATTGGTTAGATTATCGTGTCGGAACTTGCCTTCATTCTCTTTAATCTCTACTACAATTTCTTTAGTATAAGATACCATCTCATTCATTAAATCTTGCTTTTTAAGATTTCCCTTGGCTATTTTGGATAATTTCATCTCCAATTGGGCGGTTAATTCCGGTTTTTTCAAGTCTTCCGGTACTAATTCTAATAATTGTTTTCCTTTTGATGTAATAAATATATCTTTACCCCTCTTCTCCATTAAGAACGAGTTAAATAACTTTTCTATGATATCAGCACGGGTAGCAACGGTTCCTAGTCCACCTGTTTCTCCTAATGTTTTTACCATTTCTTTTTCTTTTAGTTCTAAAAAGTTGATTGGATTTTCCATAGCTGATAATAGACTCGCTTCATTAAATGGTGCTGGTGGCTTTGTTTTTCCAGTTGTAATGGAGAATTGGATATTCTTTAGAACATCGTTTTTATTTATTTTAGGCAGCTTTTCCAGATCGGTTTCTTCTTCAAATGCATTTTCATAGATTTCTTTATAACCTAAAGACTTAATTACCTTACCCTTTGCAATAAATACTTCCTTTTCCACTTGTATCTTTATTGTTACTTCCTCATATTCACACGGTTGGCTTAATACGGATAGGAATCTTTTAATCACCAAATCATAGATCTTTCTTTCATCAGTACTTAGATTTTCAAGGCGAACATATTGTTCAGTTGGTATAATGGCGTGATGATCGCTTACTTTTTGATTATCTACAAATGAAGAATTGGTTACGATTGGTTTTCTCGCTAACATAGCTGCGTATTTTTTATATGGACCAACACTAATAGCATCTAATCGTTCTTTTAAAGTCCCTATAATATCTGTAGTAAGGTACCTCGAATCCGTTCTTGGATAAGTTAACACTTTATGATTTTCATATAAGCGTTGCATAATATTTAGAGTTTCTTTCGCTGAAAGATCATATCTCTTATTGGCATCTCTTTGTAGTTCGGTTAAATCATATAATCCAGGTGAATAGGTCTTTTTCATTATAGAAGTTACTTCTGTAACTATACCACTTTTTCCTGTTACCACTTTTAATACATTGTCTGCTCTACTTTTATCAAAGGTAGTATAGCTTTTTGATTTTGGATCTGTCCAATTAATTGTCATTCCATTAACTTTCCCGATAAGTCCATAGTATGGAACCGGTATGAAACTTTTTATATCTTCTTCTCTCTTGGCAATCATCGCTAATGTAGGTGTCTGAACTCGTCCACAAGAAAGGCTCGCATTATATTTACACGTTAGAGCCCTTGTAGCATTCATTCCCACAATCCAGTCGGCTTCAGCCCTTGCTACAGCTGCCTGGTAGAGATTCTCATATTCTTTTCCATCCTTAAGATGAGAAAAGCCTTCTTTGATTGCTTTGTCTGTAACAGATGAAATCCATAATCTTTTCACTGGCTTATTATTCTTCGCTTTTTCTAATATCCACCTAGCAACTAATTCACCCTCACGTCCAGCATCAGTAGCAATAATAATATCTGATACATCATTTCGATGAATTTGTGACTTAACGCTTTGATATTGTTTACTTGTTTGTTTCATTACAACTAATTCAAACTTCTTTGGTAACATAGGAAGATGTTCCATCTTCCACTCTTTATACTTACCATCATATACTTCAGGATCTGCTAATGAAACCAGATGACCTAGTCCCCATGTGACAATATATCGTTCTCCTTCTATGGCTCCATTTATATTTTTAGAACATTTTAAGACTTTTGCAATGTCTCTTCCAACCGATGGTTTCTCGGCTATTACTAATGATTTCATATCTCTTCCTGTACCTTTCTCGTTTTGAGTTCTATTCAAGACTAAATAGTCTCAAATTAGTAAGGTTGAAGTGTTTTTTCTTCAACCTTATCATTTATATATAACAGATTTTGTTGCATATTCAGCAATATATACTTCTTGAAATCCAAGACTATCATATAGCCTTCTTGCCTTATTTCCTACTACGCAGTAAAGTGAAACCTCATCATTTCCTTTATCCAGTATTTTATTACAAATATATTTCACAAAGTTTCGTCCGATACCTTGTCCTTGGTGTTCAGTTCTAACTGATACGCTTCCTATTTCATCCTCATCAATATGAGCATAACCAACTATTATATCGTCATGAATATATAGGAAACGCTCATTGGCTGTTTCTGCCCAGTATTTACGCATGTTTTCACTTGGCCTCTCAATAATTGAATCAGGGAAATCGCCTACGCTTACTCGCATCTCATGAAAGGCTTTTGCATACATCTCATGCGCTGAGTCGTAATCTTTACCACGATAATTTCTGATTAGCTGCTCTGGAATATCAAATCTATTGCCAGTATATTTCATATAAGCAGATGAAAATTTCCGGGTGTATCCAAATTTATTGGCAAATACTTTTGATTGAAGATTATCTATTCGATATGTTGTTGTTATTTTTTTAACACTATTTTTATATAATTTTTCTTCGCATAATTTAAGAGCAATCAATCCAATTCCTTTATTACGAAATGCTGGACTAATAAATATATATAAAAATGCATCTTTATCTATAATGAGTTCTATAATACCAACAAGTTGATCATCATCGAACACATAATAAAAATCCTCTTCCTTATTCTTAAAAGCCAATAAAAACTCAGCATCGGCATCCTCAAAATTTATTAATTCCCACGCTTTATTATAATCAGTATCAGACATTTCTCTAACTGTAATATTCATGTGTATACCTTTCTGTGTCTATGTACAATAATACATTAACATGTTAAATGTTGTTTTAAGTCTAATAATATTATTCCGTTGATATTTTTGGAAGCTATATGTAATGTATCATTTTCTATTATGGTACGTCCCGATAATGTAAGTGGAATATTTATTGTACTCTCCAATTCAAAGGTTTCCTTATTCCAAAAGCTTATTTCACTACATGGATATGAAATTGTAATAATATAATTATTATAAATCCCGACACAGTCAAACATTCTTTTATGAGTATTTCGTTTTTTTGATATACATTTTCCTGACTCTATATCAACAAGATAAAGTATTTTATCCTGGCTGGCAGCATATATATTACCCCCATCTATTAAAAAACTACCAATATTCTGTTTGCTAAGTGAAATGGATTTAATAAGTTCCGTATTTGCCTTATTGATATACAATAATTCGCCGCCAACATTTACGCCTAATAAAATGTCATTATAACTACGTAAGTCCCAAATACTGGTTGAGGATATGTGATTTATCTCTTGTATTGTTAAAGTTTTATTATCAATAACATTTATTGCCCCGTTTCGCATGCAGGTATAAATATTCTTATCATCAATCGTCATACCACAAATATCAGAAGATAGATCATTTCCTAATTGTAAAATTGATAAAACTGAATAATTATTTTTATCCAGAATGTACAATGTGTAGAAATCTCTAATAAATAATAGATTATTATTTGCAACTAAATTTCTCGAAAACCCTTCTTTTTTAAATAACTTTTTTGAATAAATTATTTCTTTAGTGTGTCTATCTATCTTGTATATGCTTTCATTAGAAATACAATCTACAAATTGATCATCGATACAAAATCCTGTTACACATTTTTCTAGATTAACTAAGTAATTCATATGGCTATCTCCTTAAATAGTTTAATCGCTACTCATCTTTATAATATTCCACCTGATCATTTGTTTTATAAAGCTGGTTAATATTCTTTCCCCATACTCCTATTTTCCCTGAATCGGGATAAAATGCCACATCAATATCATTATAAGTATCAAAATCCAAATAAATAAGTGATTCTGTCTTTGACGTATTTGTGAGCTTATGGGCACCTTTTTCATTTGCTGGGAAAAACAAAAAATCACCGGCCGAAACCAACCTATCTCCCAAAGGCGTTTTTAAGACACCTTTTCCGCTGATTATATAAAAAGATTCTTCATTCTTCATATGATAATGGTACGGGTACGCAGATTTGCATGGTGGTATTTCATATATGGAAACGGCACATTGTTCAGCAAACCCTTTTGGAACTAAATCTCGTTTATAATATTCATAGTCGTTATGTTCATTTCTATGCTTTTGTTTGATATCGGATGTTTTAATATGTAAAAATTCATTCATTCTATTACACCTCCCAAGGATGGATATAACCGTATCTTACCATGTAGTTCAAAGGAAGTCACTGTATTTTAGTAATCGAGTCTTTTGATAAATTAAGGTTAATAATTTATTTCTCTCGTCGTAATAAAATACCTTTCATATATTGTGATTCATTATGCATTTTATAAATTGTTTCCTTTTCTTCTTCGGTGCATCCAATTAGTATCTTTATTTCCGAATCCCGTTTCATTAAATCAACTGTACACATTATTGCATCAATATTCTTTTTTTCATCAGTTCCAACCCATATATCAATTCCTGAACCATCCATTGAAGTAGTATTTTTT
>NZ_DAMAUC010000026.1:0-32306 GCF_032079385.1 Anaerocolumna sp. | reverse complement strand
CCACTTTATAGATGAAGTCAGGATATTTGGGATGAGCTGTACCTTTTGGTCTGTCAATCACTATTTCAGATTCATTTACTAAATGATCTATAGCTGCCCAAAATTCACTATTCATTTTTTGCTCCATTCTTTTTAACTGCTGTTTTCAAATTACAATCGGCAAAGATAATGCTGCTACATTCTTATAATTCTTAAGCTACATTAATCTGCGTATCGGGAAAAATATATAGCCTTGTCCCGTTTCGGGACAATTAAAATCGTGAACAGCGCCGGCAAGGGAAATGTCTTTTGCTTTTAAATATGTAATGACATCTGTAAATGTGGAAGAACTTTCATTTTTTACATAAAGATATTCATAGGATGGTATTGTCCATTTTACCCAGCCTTGAGGTGCTTCAGCACCAGCTATAACCTCGACTCCTGCAAGATATAGGCCCTTTGTAAAATAATCTTCCCACGGTTTAAAAGAATGAGATAAATCAGACATTGCACCCCATATCCCGATTAGATTATCTTGCTCGTCTTTTTTAGCTAATTCAGCTATTTCGTGAAAATGAGAATTGGCATCGTTCCATAATCTTTGTATAAAATCTTTGCCATCGTTTGTGGAGCCTTCCTTACCGATAACTGAAAAAGACTCCTTTATACATGTTTGAATTTCCATCATTTATTAGTACCTCCTATAATTTTTAATTGGTATGTTATGCCCTTCGTTACCAATATCTTGTTATATTGAATATTAAAATAACTCATCTAATAAGATATAATATTTTATTTTTTCCCAATCTGGAACTATTTTCAACTCATCAAAAAGAATTGCCGCATCAAAGCCATCATATACTTTTTCACCATAAGTGCCGTCAAAATTACGTATCAGGCTTCTATAACAAAGAGCAATATCTTGGTACTTATCTGCTATCCCACTTCTTCCCAAATCAATAAACCCATTTATATTATTATTACTAATAAAAATATTAGGCAAACAATAATCACCGTGTGAAAAAACAAGTTCCTCCATGGGCTTATTATTTTTTAACCACTGCAACAATTCTTCTGGATTTGAAAATCCATTCGTTCCATATGTTTCAGGCTCTGCGTCTTCAATATTACATAAGTTATTGGAAACACGAATTTCTGCAAGTTTTAATTTGTTATCTATAGAATTGTTAGCTGGACAGGTTGAAATTTCAATATTCCAAAGCATTCTTAATCCTTGGGCTAATATTTTAACTAAACCCTTTGGGTTTTCCATTATTTCAGTTGAACATGACATTTCTCCTCTAATTTTACTCATAAGTAATTAGCTCATGCCATTTTCTTTTTCTAAGCATAATATTCTAGGAACCGGAAGCTTATCAGCAAGCCACGTCATCATTTTATGCTCCATATCCGACTCTTCCGACTGCTTTTCAATCTTTAGAACCATCTCATCAAAACAAATAACTTGTGCATTTGACATTCCAATGGTATCTAATGAAGATGGTCTGTTTCCAAGTATTTTCTTAATGTTTTTTGGAAAATTCACATTATACCCCCTCATATGTAAAAGTTATTAATTTATATTCTATATCCCTAATTAAATGACTTAAGTCCCCTTTCCTGGGGGCTTTAATGAAAGTTATTTCCATGTCACCAAGAAAGAAACCATATTTTAATTTTTATAATTCAATTAATGGCAATTTGCCAGACATTAGATATAAAATCCTTTATCAATCTGCTTTTTTAAAACTTATTTTAAAAATTTCAATTATAATTAAATACAAAGATATAACTATGTATATAAATATTATACCTCAACTTTCCATTTACACAATTTCTTTTAAGATATTAATAAAAAGATTATCTACTACTCTATTTCAGTATTTATTATCTTTATAGCATGAATCCATTAGAGTAATATTTTATTTTAACAATATTTGATTATAAAAGTTTAAACTTTATAAAAGCCCTTGACCTTCTCGCTGCGTCATAGTATATAGTGGTAAAAATACAGATAAAAAAATTACAGAAATGGAGTTAATAATATGAATATCAATAGTATACGATCAGACGAAATTTACAAAAAAATATTGGCTGCACCAAAAGGCAAGAAGGATGATATTTATCGTTATGAAATGATGAAACCTTTCGAAAAAAAATGGGCTAACTATAATGTACCACTAAAAGCCAAGCAGGAAAATGGATATGATGTTGTAATGGCAAGTAATATGCTGGGGTATCTGGCACCGGGAAAAATTGATCAAAGTCAGGAGGAAAGCATCCGTTTACTTTCCAGTGATTCTTTTTGGGAGAGTTGTCAAGAATCAATCGAAGATGCTTTTAGCCGCTTTGAAAGGGCAGGAGTCGAATTGCTTGTCCAAGACTATTTATATACGATTCTTCTTGCTGATCCTCAGAGTCCATATACTATATTAAGCGATGGTTATTCCGGTGATGGAGGAATACCGGGCTATATCTTTGGAGCAATTGTTCCTAATGATTATACCATCAATAGGATACCAGCCGCTCTCGCTCATGAGTGCAATCATAATGTCCGGTTCCAATTTGAAAAATGGCGAAATGATATTTCTTTAGGCGGAATGATGATAACAGAAGGACTGGCAGAAAACTTTGCAACCTCTATCTATGGTGAAGAAAAACTTGGCCCCTGGGTCAGTAAAATTGATATGGATACACTAAATGACTATATTAAGCCTCTTATTAGAGATGAATTAGATATTCAGGGGATGGAAAATTTAACTTCGTATCTTTATGGAGATGAAATTGCAAATATGCAGGGATATTTTCCAGTTGGTCTCCCATTTTGTGCCGGATACGCTTGCGGTTATTATATGATAAAGCACTATATGAAGAAAACAAGTAAAACTATTATTGAAGCTACACTTACACCTACAGAAGAAATTCTGAGAGAAGTTGAGGACTTTTGGGATGAATAAAGCGGTTGTTACATAAAACCGCTTTATTCAATTTAATTTAGAACTATAGAAACTCATTTTCATAGGCTTTAAAAAAGTCAAAATAGGTACGAACATTTTCTAAATCTGTCCAACGCTCTGTGGTAACAGGATTCCCATCAAGGTTATAAATTTTGGCTCCATTCATGGAAAGCAGAAATGGTGAATGGGTCGATATAATAAATTGACAACCAAAAAATCGTGTCGAATCCTCAAGGAAGCTCATTAACTCTAATTGACGCTTTGGAGAAAGACTGTTTTCCGGCTCGTCCAATAAATAAAGTCCATTTTCACCGATTTTTTCAGTAAAATAAATAAATGCACTTTCACCATTGGAATATTCACGTACGTTATCAAGCAATTCGCCTCTAACAAAACGTGACTGGGTTTTGCGTCTGGAGTTATTTACTTTTTTCAGCTGTTCGTAGTCGTCAAGTGATTTCATTTGGAACTGAGAATATTTTGCATCTAAGTATTCATCAAATAGTTCTTCCCGCTTCAAGTCGATTCCTTCATTCAGATTACGGATATTCAGCATATAGTCAAACACATCATCACTAGTGATAATTCTGCTGCTTTTGGGTATATCTTCTCTTGCATCCATGTCACACAAGCTGACATAATCAAGAAAAAAGTTAGATTTATTATAAATGGAATCACGACAGATGCCTGTTTTTTCTGCAATAACATTCAGTGCTGTAGACTTTCCCGAACCATTGCCACCATATAAAATGGTAACTGGCTCAAAATCAAGTCTGTGGAGGTCATGAGCAGATAGTATCTTAAAAGGATAAAAGGAATCATAACAAGTTCTTTTGATACTCATAAAAAAATTAAATTCCATGTCGGCACTTGGAAATGTAAAAGTTTTCAAATAAAGCATTCTAACCTCAATTCTGGCGCTTTAGCGCCTTTGGATTTGGTACGCAATTGCAATATTTTAAAGAAACATATGTACATTATACCTTGAATTTACAATTAGTTAAATAGTTTTTAACGAAGTAGTGTTTGTAAAAAAGGGGCTGTTGCAAAATTGGTGGCGTGCTCTCCTTCAAGGGACAATGAAATATTTAATACCGGATATGGACCACAGAACTAGTCTGATAATCTACATCCGGTGTATTCCTACCTTATTTTGCAACAGCTTCTTTTTGAGTAATTCTTTTATATGTTATATTAAACCAATCAATCTCACTGTACTTGCAATAAGGAAACAAGTTATTATGCCGGTTATTGTTGGTATAAGAAATGAAACTGCTGTCCATTTCCAGCTCTGTGATTCCTTCTTTATTGTCCAGCATGTTGTTCCACAAGGCCAATGCATTAGTGAAAAAAGCATTGTACAAATTGCTGTTAGCCAGGTCCAGCCGTGGGAAACAAGTAGTTCTCTAAGTTGATCCAAGCTATCCAGTTCCATGAGGTTACCGGTTGCCATATAACTCATTATAATGATGGGTATAACAATTTCATTTGCCGGAAAACCCAGTATAAATGCCATTAAAATATAGCCATCCAAGCCTATCAACTTAGCAAAAGGATTTAAGAAGCCCGCACAATAAGCAAGAATGCTTGAATTACCTATATAAATATTTGCTAAAATCCATATGATTAAGCCGGCAGGAACAGCTATTAAAACAGCGCGGCCCAGAACAAATAAGGTTCTGTCAAATACAGACCGGATAATTACTTTTCCAATCTGTGGCTTTCTATAAGGCGGAAGCTCCAAAGTAAATGAGGAAGGAAGACCTTTTAGAATTGTTTTGGATAATAACTTTGATATCATCAACATCATAAATACACCATAAACAATTACTCCGGTTAACAATAGTGTTGATACTAATGACTGAAAAGGGTTTGCAACTACCCCTGCAAAGAACATGGTAATAATCGCAATCAGCGTAGGGAAACGGCCATTACAGGGTACAAAATTATTTGTAATCATTGCGATAAGTCTTTCTCTTGGCGAATCTATAATTCTACAACCTATTATGCCTGCTGCATTGCATCCAAATCCCATACACATAGTAAGTGCCTGCTTTCCATGGGCACATGATTTTTTAAAGAAATTATCCAGGTTAAAAGCAACTCTCGGTAAATAGCCCAAATCTTCCAGCAGAGTAAAAAGAGGAAAGAAAATTGCCATAGGAGGCAGCATAACGGACACTACCCAGGCTAGTGTCCGATAGACTCCCATAATCAGAACACCATGTACCCAGGAAGGGGTTCCCAGCCATGTGAAGAATGCGGTAAGCCAGTCTTCTATCCAGAAAAGAAACTTTGCAATCATTTCGGAAGGGTAATTTGCTCCGGTAATAGTGAGCCAGAATACAACACCAAGAAGTCCAATCATAATGGGAATTCCAAATATTCTGGAGGTTACAATACGGTCTATTTTACGGTCTATATGGTTGTATTTTTCATTTTCAACTGTAATTGACTCCCTAGAGATCTTTTCTGCCGTATTTATTATAGCAGATACAATTTTATCCCTTAGAATATTATGGTCTATACCAGCTATATTAAGTGTATCTTTTGCTTCCTTTATCTTCTGTAAAATATTTTCATCGGATGTTAAATCGTAATCTAAGTATTTTTGCAGTGCCTGTAATAATATCTCATCCTCATCCAAAAGCTTTAATGCTATCCAACGGCTATTAAGATTATCTTTTAATAGATCCCATAGTGCAGGTTCCAGTATGCGGATTGCTTCTTCTATGGAATCATCATATGTAATTTCTAATGGGGTGTCGTCTGCTTCTTGATTTGTAACTTCATAGACTGCATCCATTAGAGTATCCAGTCCCCTTCCGTTTCTTGCACTGGTACCAATAACCGGAACACCTAGCTGATTAGAAAGTTCTTCTAAATTAATGCTTATCTTTTTCTTTTTAGCCTCATCTAAAAGGTTTACACAGACCACAACATTGGTGGTTATTTCTAAAGTTTGTAGAACCAGATTTAAGTTTCTTTCCAGACAGGTTGCATCAGTTACTATTATAGTTGCATCAGGGTTTCCAAAGCAGATGAAATCCCGGGCGACTTCTTCTTCCACAGAATTGGCCATTAATGAATAAGTACCTGGTAGATCTACCATAATAAAATTCTTATCTTTATGTTTGCACTTTCCTTGTGCATTGGTAACTGTTTTACCTGGCCAATTACCAGTATGTTGATTTAACCCCGTCAGGTTGTTGAATACAGTACTTTTTCCTACATTGGGATTTCCAGCAAGTGCTATGACTTTATCATCCACACGGCTGCGTTCAATTCTTAATTCGCTGTCCAATACACCTATTCCGGTAGATTGACTTGTCAGACCCATATTTTACTCTCTCCTTTTAAATTTTATAAAATTACAGAAAATTGTCTGTTCTCCTCTTCTATTTGTAGATTAATTACTCTCCTCTTTAAGATTCACAAAGGACTGTTGCAAATTTAGACTGTGTTATTATAAAAGCATTGAACAGTCCCTTTATAAAATTTTTTTATGATATAGCCTCTACTATGATTTTTGAAGCCTCTTCTGAACGTAAAGCAATTACCGCTCCCCGGATATCGTAAGCAACAGGATCTCCGGAAGGACTTCTTTGTAATGCTTCAACTTCAGTTCCATTTGTTAATCCCAAATCAAGCATTCTTCTTCGTATAATACCATCAGATATAAGTACCTTAACCTTCGCTTTTTTCCCTAGCGGTAAGTAATTTAGTGGTATGTTATTATCATTCATTGTTAGCCTCCTGAATTGCTCAATCTTATTAAGGTGTTAGTTTTAGTGGGGTGTAATATTTTTACCCTACACTAACATATGTAAAATAACTTCATGTGTTACTGCATATATATAAATTAATAGAAATTTTTTGGGATGTGGAAAAAGTGATAAATAACGAATTTTATACGGTAAGAGGATATCAACTCCTGGAGCAGAACAAAAGAAAGCTAACATCAGCTATGGAGGATTATCTTGAGATGATATATAGAAACAGTTTAAAGGAAGGATATATTCGAATCAATACGCTTGCGGAATTATTAAATGTAAAGGCTGCCTCTGCTTCAAGAATGGTACAAAAACTTGGCGCACTTGGTTTGTTGATATATAAGAAATATGGAATTATCGTATTAAGTGAAAGTGGTAAAGAAATAGGCGCATACCTATTAGAACGACATCATATTAGTGAAAATTTTCTAAAACTTCTGGGTTGTGAAGAGGATGATTTATTACAGCAGGCGGAATTGATGGAACATAGTTTAAATCCCAAAACAGTACATAAAATGAATATATTAAATATCTTTTTTTCTGATCACGAGGATATATTAGAAAAATTACGTGAATATCAGAAAAAATAAAACAGGTAAAAAGTACAGTTTAATCATAGTGTTTAAGCGTCAATAGGGATATAAGAAGTTTTAACCTTTTTAATTTATGATGTAACAATAAATTTTTGTCCGGCATATGATGAAGTACTAAATCACTTTGCACTGCAGGGTTAATAAGGTAATCAACAGTACAATCTGATCAGGCGGCGATTCTTCGCGCAGCCGGGCTGTTAGACAGCAACAGGGATATAAATGCCTGTGGGACAGTAGTTTTCTCTATGTGTTCCACAGGCATTTTTTGTAATCGGGACACATACCCTTAACTCTGCCTATATGGAGGTAGCAGGTATATGACTGATTATTACGGACTAAATTTAAAAGAAATTCAAAAACGAAGAGAGATTTATGGATACAACGAAATACGAAGTAATAATAAGAAAAAAATATTAAAACAACTAAAACATATTGTTTCAGAACCTATCTATCTTCTATTGTCCTGTGCTGCCATAATTTATTTCCTTCTTGGGGAAGCAACAGATGGTATCTTCATGATAGCTTTTGTAATATTTGTGATTGGAATTGATGTATTTCAAGAAATCAGAACCGGAAATGTATTAAAAAAGTTAAAGGAAATTAGTGAACCTAAGATTTTTGTAATTCGAGAGGGAAAAGAAATACAAATATCCGGCAGAGAACTTGTACCAGGTGATTTGATGATTATAAGGGAAGGAGTAAAAATTCCTGCAGACGGTTTTTTAATTAAAGCTAATGGTCTATGTATTGATGAAAGTATATTAACTGGTGAATCAGTCGGTGTATGGAAGAACACCAAAAAGCATATTGCTAATAGGAATTTAGCAGATAATCTTAATATGCAGCCGAATATAGAGACAGATAGCAAAGAAGAAAGTTTTAAAAAAGATTGTTGTTATGCAGGAACTCATGTAATTGTTGGAACCGGTATTGTTTGTGTAGAGAAAACAGGTAAACATACAGAATATGGGAAAATAGCTGAAAGTATTTTAGAAACGCAATCGACAAATACCGGGCTGCAAATACAGATGAAAAAACTTGCAAAAGAATGCTCTATTTTGGCGGCAGTACTCTTTCTTTTAGTTGGATTTTTTACATTTTTAAATCTATCAGAACAAGAATTAATGGAACGAATTATTCATAGTATGATGGCCGGCATAGTTTTGGCGTTATCTATGATTCCCGGAGAATTTCCTGTTATTTTATCTGTTTTTTTATCAATGGGAGCCTATCGATTGGCAAAGAAAAATGCTTTAATCAGACATCTTCCTTCCGTGGAAACCCTTGGTTCGATATCTGTATTGTGTATGGACAAAACAGGTACCATAACACATAATAAAATGCAAGTTTCAGACTATTTTACAAATAAGCTGCAAGTTGAAAAGTTCTGCAGAACTATAGCATTAGCCTGCAAAGCAGGCACTTTTGATCCTGTGGAAAAAGCATTGATTGAATATGGAGGAGCTTTATATAGTCAATGTAGTTGTGAACCGGAGAAAGTTACAATTTGCAATACGGATAATTCTGTACTTATCAAAGAATATCCTTTTACTAACGAACTTAAGGCTATGGGCCAGATTTGGAGGGAAAATGGATATTATACTATAGCAGCAAAAGGATGTCCTGAGACTATCTTATCCCTATGCTATCGTACGGTGGATCAGGATATGGAAGTAAAAAAACAGATGAAGAAATTTTTGAAGAAAGGTTTAAGAGTAATTGCATTGGCAGACAGGGTTTTATCGGAAGATGCTGCTATTCCTGATAACCTATCAGAATGTAAATTACACTTTAGAGGAATTGTTGGCTTATCCGATCCAATTAGATACGAGATGATAGATATTATTAAAGAAAGCTATGATGCTGGAATACGTATTATTATGATTACCGGTGATCATCCGGAAACAGCATCCTTTATTGCAGGTGAAGTGGGAATTCATAACAGTAATCAAGTAATTACTGGGGAAATGATATCCAAACTTTCAGATTTAGAATTAAAGAATATAGTAAAAGAATATAATATTTATGCCAGAGTTTTACCCCTCCATAAAATGAAAATTGTGAAAGCACTTCAGGAAAATGGTGAAGTAGTTGCCATGACCGGTGATGGAGTAAATGATTCTCCTGCTCAAAAAACCGCAGACATTGGTATCGCAATGGGTAAACATGGCAGTGAAGTCTGCAGAGAGGCTGCAGATTTAATCCTTTTAGACGATAATATATCAACGGTGATAAGTACAGTTCGTGATGGAAGGCGGATATACCAGAATATTGTAAAAGCAATCGAATATGTATTTACGATACACATACCAATAGCACTTATATCCTTAGTAGCCCCAATATTAGGTATCGGGCCAAAATCCCTTATGCTTTTACCCCTTCATATTGTATTGTTAGAGTTAATAATGGATCCAACCTGCAGCATTGCTTTGGAACGTATTCCAGCAGAAGATAATATTATGAAGAAACCTCCAAGGCAGGTAATGGAACCTTTATTTTCAAAAGCCAGACTTATAAAGAGTATTATTCAGGGATTGGCTATATTTATATTTTCGTTTAGTATTTACTTTAGTATGCTTAATATGTCTTATCCAGCTGAAGTTGCGAGAACAGCAGGTTTTTCAGTCCTGGTACTCTCCAATATTCTACTTGTAATAGAAAATAGTTCTGAAAAGGAAAACATAATTCAGGCTTTTAAAAAGATAAGCCATGACAGGGGAATATGGGCAGTTAATAGTATCACCTTGGTCGGACTTATTCTATGTATATACAGTCCTCTTCATAAAACCTTAGGATTTTATCCTCTAGGCCCCGCAAGTATATGCTTAGTAATGGTTTTTTCCATCCTTTCAGTACTTTGGTTTGAAATAGTTAAATTAAAATATTGCAAGAGGATGGCAATAAAATAAACATAAAAGGCAGCATCCAAAATTACTATTAATCGGGATGTTGCCTTTCTTTATGTAATATGTTTAGAAACAATACATGCTCTAAATTTGTATGCCTATGATTTCATCCACTGCCTGTGCCCAGCATTTTTCGGGAATATCAGGCCATATACATAGGCCAGTTTCTATTTTGCATAATTCCATTGCCCTCGATAGAATTTTCCCGTGAGACACAAGGCCTTTACGCAGGATATGCTCAGTAATCAGACTCCAGTAAGGCGCATGGACATCCAGTTTTACTTCGTACATGTCATTAATTACTCTATCAACATCATATTCCAAACTAATAAACTCTTCAGACCATTTCCCATCATCACTATGTAATATAAAGAATTGTGTTTTACCTTGGCTAAAAAGAGGCATACCAACGGAACCAGGATTTAGGATGCATTTTTCGTTATGAACAATCTTTCGCTGTATATGGGTATGGCCGCATAGTATAGTCGATGTATTCACATTGTTTATGATATCAATAGTTCTCACATCATCCGGTAACAACTTTTCATCAACTTTATAAGGAGAGCCATGACAAATAATGATTGCCGGCATATTATCTATGGCTATCTCCTGAACCGGCTGCAATTGTGTAAAAAAATTTATATCTCTGTTAGTGAGACAATTATACGCATATAGCAATGCTCCACTGGCTGAATTCTTGTCTATCCAACCCTTTTCTCCATTTACACGATATTTTAACCAATAATCTTCTTTATTTCCCTTAATAAAACAACATTCATAGTCATGACTTAAATCATATAATATCTTCATTGTTCTTTCAGGGTATGCTAATTCGCCAATGTAATCTCCTAAAAAGAAAAATCTATTAATGTTACGTGAAAAAGCATATTCAAGGCAACGTTCCAATGCAACATAATTACCATGAACATCAGATAGGACTGCTATATCCATAATAACTTCTTTCCTCCGTTGTTTATTATATATATTACCACAAGTACAAATGAAAACAGGAGGTAAGACAAAAAGATGTGCTTATCTCCTGTTTTTCGTATTAATCTGGAATACCTACCATTACAGAAGTTGCCTTTATAACGGCTATCGCATCAGAACCTACTTTGAGATTTAGATCCTTAATGGAAAGCATGGATATGGTTGCACTGATTTTATTTCCACCACCAATATCAATTACAACTACACCGTTAACAGCACCTTCTTGAATTTCCACGATTTTACCAGATAGTTGGTTTCTAGCACTTAATTTCATAAGAACATACCTCCTTTTAGGGTATTATAGCCATTTATTTATTGGATTAAAAGCTATTTAATAATTTAATTAAAATGAAAGTCATCGTTTATGGCCGTTTTTATCAAAGACTCTTTTTAATTTAATTTCTGTAGGTATTATAGTGAGTATCATAACTGCAATTTGGAAAAATGTTAAAAAGGATACCAGTAATTCAAAATTACTTCGATCTTTAATAATAAACATTAGTATACTTGTAACAATCAACATTGCAACTCCAAGGACAATCCATATTTTCCCCACGTAGTTATGGGCATAATTCCAAGTGTCTTTATTCAACCTTGACATTGTGGTTCTATATCCGGAGAATCCATTTCTATCTTTTGGCGGCTTTTTTATATATCTGTTTCCTAATAACAACATGGTCATTGGAATTAATAATGCACATACAAATAAATATATAAACATTTTCTAATTACCTTTCAATTTCTATTCAACTTTGTTGTCGGTTAATCGGTTGCTAACGATAATGTATGCATTTTCAATCTCTTCTACATGCTTAATATGGAGGCTGGCATTCTCAATAAACTGCAGTATGCCTTCCTTACGGTCTGGAAACATCCGTATCTTTCTTGAACCGTAATCTGTAATTTCTGGTTGATTTTTGTCTATTGCCCTGGATAACGGTCCTTTCAGATATATCAATTCCACAGAAGGATTTGCATTCTCCCGCTACCTGTATAGCCAATCTGCCAGTACCAACACCAATTTCCAATACATCTTTTTGGGGTGTAAGATCGAGGCAGTCTATAAAGTACGGGACATCGGATTTATCCATCCATTCTTTAAGCGGTTTCGGATCATATACTGGATCATTATTTTCATCAATTATCAAGTCATAGTGTTTTTTTACACTAACAAATCCCTTATCTTCCATAATAATATTAACCTCGTTATTACACAGAATTTATTTGGATTCAAAAGATTGAGAATCCTACATAATATCTAAATTCAACACCATCATTATTTCGTACTTATCTCTATTGCCAGTATGTTGAGATTACAGTTCCTGATGCATCAATACTTCTTCTATGCTATATCATTTTCTTCAATATAGCATGGATATAACGCTTATAATAATGAAAAAACAAAGAAATATATAATCAAACCCGCCATCAGACTTGCCAAAGTACCCACTAGGTAATATTCAGCAAATTCCTGACTTTTTGATATTTTATCATACCTCGCAATTGATTTTGCAGTCATGATAAAGCCTATGGATGCATATTGACCTATGCTTAGAAATATAGCAATTAAAAGTCGTTCTAAAAATCCGATATATTGACCTGCAGTTTTATCTTCTATACCCATGATCGTTTTCTTATTTATTTCCATTGAATTTTCTACCCCAGCCGCAGACAGCTTTATTTCAGAACCACTATATTGGGATATTAATTGATCGGATGGTTTTATACCAGTAAATAATTTTTTAAAGCTTATATTAATCGGTTTGCCAACAATAAGCAAAAGCAATATCCATTGAAAGAAGCGATGTGAATCTATATTTATGTATTGAAAGAATACTTCAATGGAAAATAAAGGTGTAACTATTTCATTGCGATTTATAAAACATATAATAATAATTGAAATTAGATGTATGCCTTGGTCAACCAGATATAAAGTACTCTCTTTAATTACCAAAGATTTCTTCTTTATTCTTTTGATAATTTTGACTTTATATAAAAACTTTACTGAATCAATTATTAGGTGAAGAACGCAAATCAGTAATAGAGGTATCCATAAGGTCTCATCCAATCCTATAAGAAACCATATAAATAAGAATGGTATACCGTATATGAAGCTATGCTGTAAGACCCCTTTAAGCACATTATCTTTTATTTTGGCCAAACGCTTTGTCTGCAAATAGTAATCTCCTGCAAAATGTGCCATTAAGCATAATAATAACAGTTCGTGTTTCATTAACCTACCCCCAGATCTGGCTTACTATTGTAGATATAGTTTCAACTCCTTGGATATAATCATAAAATCCTGCTGCCTTTAGACGCCTTTGTACACTTGATTGAGATATTCCCAATGTTTCTGCCGCTTCTACCTGACTTTTCTTTTCTAACATAATTTCTTTAATTATTTCTCTTTGCTTCCAGGTCCAATTGTTTTCAATGGAAGAACATAATTGCAGGTTACTGTTCATTAAATTAATTTCATGAGGGTGGAGCTCTACTTCCTCTTTTATCATAATATTTACACTGCCATTCATCTTACCTTTTTCAAGAACCTTAATCTGTTCAACCATTTTTCTTGCATTATAGTAAGCAGGCCCGTCTGCTCCTATTGCCATATCTCTATTGATTTTCGTATATATTGATCCAATACCTATTCCAAAACGTAGTTTTATTGGATAAATATTTAATTTAATGGTTTCAATAATTTCAAAAACATATTTGGGATGATTCAATAGTCCCTGGAACTCGTCTCCAAGGGTTATCAAAAAATTAGCTGCTATTACATCGGCATATTTTATATTAATCTCTTCTAATATTTTACTTAGATTAATTTGAACTTCATTTCTAATTTGTAATGTACTATCTGTATTAATATTTCTGGAATTAATGATATCTCCTATTATGGCAAAATACATTTACTATTCCTCCATAGAATGATTTCTTTATTTTGGAATATTTTATCATATTTTTTAATTTATAGCAAGGATACATGCAATAAAAATTACATATTTAAAACCTGTAGCATTTTTGGTATATATGATTAATATAACTGATTTTCTTATACTATTCTATTGCCTGATTATTCCCAACTCATTTCACTTCATAACTAACTTTTTATAGATAGCAAATGCATATTATCTAAATATTAGCAAATAATCTAATTAATAAATAACAAATAAAGGAATTATAAGATGAGTACAACTATTAATCAAAATGTTCATCGTAAGGAATCTTGGGACAAAGTTACGGGAAATGCAAAATATACAGATGACTACCCTATTACAAAATGCCTCTGTGCTCGTTTACTAACATCTCCCCATCCTTATGCTAAAATAAAATTTATCAATATTCTTAAGGCACAAAAATTAGAAGGTGTAAAAGTAATACTAACAGGTCATGACTTTCCAATATTAACAGGTCCCCTATTAGAAGACCGACCACCCTTAGCGAAAGATATTGTAAGATATTCCGGAGAACCGGTTGCAATGGTTGTTGCCATTACAGAGGCGATTGCTTTAAAGGCTATTAGACTAATTGAGGTGGAATATGAAAAACTAACTCCAATATTTTCACCTATAAAAGCACTGGAAGCTGATGCACCAATATTACATCCATATTTATCTCAGTATACTAAGATTAAAAAAGATATACATCCAATAGAGAATACTAATATAGGTTCGAAATTCCAGATACGAAAAGGTGATATAGAAGAAGGGTTTAAAGAAAGTGAAATTATTATAGAACAATTATATCATTTACCACCATCTGATCACTTAGCTATGGAAGTACGTACAGCCAGAGCAGAAATTTCAGCCGATGGTAAAGTTAAAATAGAAACCTCATCTCAGTCACCCTTTACGGTAATGAAACAAATTGGGACATGTTTTAATATTGATGCCGGTAATATTGAAGTCCATGTTCCGTTCGTTGGTGGTGCTTTTGGAGGAAAAGCGCCGGTTACTTTAGAAATTTTAGCTTATATGGCTAGTTTTAAAGTAAATGGTGCTCCGGTAAGGGTAATACTATCCCGGGAAGAAGATATGACTTCGGCTCCTTGTCGTCTTGGGTTAGAGGCAAAGGTAATGCTTGGTGCAACAAAGGACGGTAAAATAACTGCTGCTAAGCTGACTTTTTATTTAGATACAGGTGCCTATACAGATATTGGCCCTTATATGGCAAAATCTATGGCTGCTGATTGTACAGGTCCATATAATATAGAAAATTTATATTGTGATTCCTATTGTATTTATACAAATCACACATATTCAACCTCATATAGAGGATTCGGTCATCTATGCTATACTTATTGCGTGGAATGTACAATGGATATGCTCGCTAAACGGTGTGGAGTAGATCCCCTGGAATTAAGATTAACGAATGCAATTAAACCAGGGAATTTAAGTCCAACACAAGTAATAAGTACGTTAAGCAATACTGGAAATATAACATTATGCCTACAAAAATTAAAGGAGACCATCAATTGGAAGGGACCACAAATAGAGGAAATTGATAAGAAAGTGATACGTACTACTGGTATTGCATGTTTATGGAAGCAAGCTGCTCCTCCAATCGGTTCAGTATCCGGTGCAATCATTACTTTCAATTCAGATGGTAGCCTTAATTTAAATACTGGTAATGTTGAAATGGGAAGTGGCGGACAAACCATGCTTGCACATATGCTTGCCGATAAATTGAAAATGGATATTAGTAAAATTCATGTCAATTTTATAAAAGATACCAGACTTAATCCGGAACATTATAAAACCGTCGCAAGTATAACAAACTATATGGCGGGAAATGCCGTAATGAAAGCCGCAGATGACGTTCTTTCACAATTAAAGGAGATGGGAGGACAAATCTTTTCTTGCCATGCTGAAGATATAGATGTGGCTGAAAGCAAAGTGTTTCATAATGATAATCCAGAAAATTATATTGAATTTAAAGATATTGTATCCGGATATAAATCTGAAAATGGGAAAGCAATTGGACAGCCTGTTATAGCTAAAGGCACTTTTATGTTGAAAAATCTTTCCTTATTAGATCCCAATATAGGTAAAGGGAAAAGCGGTCCCTCCTGGACCGTTGGAGCACAAGCTGTAGAGATAGAATTTAATAGAAAAGATTATACTTACCGAATAATAAATGCAACTACTGTTATGGATGTTGGAAAAATTGTTAATCCGGATGGAATGAAAGGTATAATCTATGGTGGAATGGCCATGGGGCTGAGTATGGCCAGCCGTGAGGTTTATGAATATAATCAGGAAGGCAGATTAAAAACCCCTAATCTGCGCACCTATAAATTATTGCATATTGGTCAGGAACCCTTATATCATGTTGAATTTATTGAAACACCCCAATTAGATTCTCCATATGGCTCACGCAGCATATCGGAGCATGGGATAATTGGAATACCAGCTGCTCTAGCAAATGCTCTATCCTTAGCTGCTAATATTAATATTAATGAATTGCCCTTAACACCAGAGTATATATGGAGACATATGGAGGCTAATCATGATAGCGGATGATTTTATATATTGTAAACCAGAGACAAAAAGAGATGCTGTAAAGGCTTATAAAAAGTTAAAAAACGAAAGGAATAAAGTATTTTACTACGGTGGAGGCAGTGAAATTATCACAATGGCAAGGGCTGGCAGTAAGGTACCGAATGCAGTAATTGACATAAAAAGTATACCAGAATGCAATGTTTTAGAAGTTAAAAACAATGTATTAATTATTGGCGGAGCAGTTTCCCTTAATGCGATTGCTGAATCCAAGTTATTCCCTTTACTAGGCACTACCGGTTCACGTATCGCTGATCATACCAACCAGTGCCGTATTTCAATCGCCGGGAATATATGCGGAACAATTATATACAGAGAAACCGTACTACCATTATTGCTTGCAGACGCTAAAATATCAATCTATGGCCCTGGCGGACGTAGAACTTTACCATTAAGTGAAATCTTTCATAAAAGAATCCAGTTAGGCCAAGGGGAATTTATCTATCAAATAAAAATCAAAAAAGAGATGACAGAAACTCCTTTTATCCATGTAAAAAGAACAGCAAATGAAAAAATAGACTATCCCCTTGTAACAGTTTGCACTACCCAATATAAAGGAAGATTACGGATGGCATTTTCGGGAATTTGTTCCTACCCTTTTAGAAGTATAGAAATTGAAGAGGTTATTAATAATTCTCAGGTTTCCTTAGGAGAGAAATTAGATCTGATTCATAATTTACTTCCTGAACCACCCTTGACAGATTATGAAGGTTCTGGTGAGTACCGAATATTTGTAATGAATCATATTATTGAAAACATTTTAGAAAGGTATCATAATAATGCTAAAAATCTATGATGGATTAACAGTAATCAATTTAGATGTCAATGGTGAATTAAGAGCTGTTACAGTGCGTCCTTCCGATATACTTTTAGATGTGTTAAGAGAACAACTAGGATTAACAGGTGCCAAACCAGGCTGTAAAAATGGTGACTGCGGTACATGTACTGTCTTATTAGATGGTATGCCTGTCAAATCCTGCTTGACTTTAGCTATAGAAACTATTGGCCATAAGATATTAACCATTGAGGGGATAGGAGGCCTGGGGAGCCATACCCAAATTCAAAAAGCTTTTGTAGAATATAATGCATTTCAATGCGGTTATTGTACCTCCGGTTTTCTTATGGTCTGCTACGCTCTAATTAATAATAAACCAAAAGCTGATGAATATGAAATAGAGAAATGGCTGGAATCAAATATCTGCCGTTGCACAAGTTATCAGGAAATAAGAAGCGCTGTTGAAAGCATTTTGAAAAAGCAGTCAAGAGTTGTTTAATGCCACTTATATTGCGTGTTTTTAAATTTTAATTGCTAATTTTATATATTTAATAAGTGAATAAGGTGATTAATTTTTAAGAGTCCGTGAAATAATTTATCTTTATGAGTTTGTGAAATTAACTTCACGTCTTAATATGCAATAAAAACTACAAGTTCATACAATATGCATATACAGATACATATTATATAACTTGTAGTTTCTATTGCTATAAAATTTACTTACATTGCACTATATCATCTAATTTTCCAAAGGTATATCCCATCTCTTTCCATTTGGTAATCAGTTCATCCAGGATTTCAGAATTTGTCTTGGAGGTACTATGAAGGAGAACAATTGCCCCCGGATGAATTCTGCCAAGCAGTTTTTTATATGCTTCTTCATGTGTAGGCTGTTTATCGTTATACCAATCAACATAGGCAAGGCTCCAAAAGATAGTTTTATATCCCAGTTCCTGGGCCATTTTCATGTTGTTTTCACTGTATATACCTTGAGGCGGGCGATAATATTTGGTTAAATCTTTACCGGTAATTTCTTTATACGCATTTTCCAAATCTTCGATTTCCTTACGAAAGGCTTCCATAGTAGAAATCTTAGACATATTAGGATGGTTGTATGTATGATTTGCTACGATATGCCCCTCTTCTACCATTCGTTTTACCAGATCAGGGCTTGAGGTTACATAGTTGCCTACAAGAAAAAATGTGGCAGGTACATTATGCTTTTTTAAAGCATCAAGTATTGTTGATGTGTATCCATTTTCATATCCCGCGTCAAAAGTTAAATATATAACTTTCTTATTCGTATCTCCAATATAGTACGCATCATATTTTTTTAGTTCCTCTGCGGTTGCATTACCTGTGGGCGGCTGGCCTTCCGTGGAAAAACCAAGTCCCCAGTTTGATTCATTTACTTTATCTTTTCCAAAGGCATGCACAAACATAGCAATTCCGCCGCCAAGAAAATACATAACTGTAAATAGCAAGATATAGAATGCTGCTTTTTTGAAATTGAACCCTTTCATTAAAACAAAACTCCAACTAATATTTATTACTAGTATATTTGCCAGTGAGCATGGTAATTCCTTTACATGTTGTACTTTTTAGATATTTATTGTTCCTCTGCTGCTTTTTAGGAATTTTGATGAGTTTAACCTCTTTTCCTAAGAAATTTATTCTATTTTAAACACTTGAGAGTGGCATATAAAAAAACAGAAACAATAAAGGATTACATTTATATTAATTTGATAAACAGTTCTATATTTTCTTGATGCCGCTGTGTCTGTTTTTGCAGATTAAAATGAGTCATTCTATTCTATGGATTAGTTTTATTACCTTATGTCTGTATTTTCTATATGGACTACTCGCTGTGCCCAATCTCTATAAAACGCTTCCTCATGTGAAACGAGTAATACGGTTCCTGAAAACTCACTTAAAGCTATTTTTAATGACTCTTTTGCCTGCATATCAAGGTGATTTGTAGGCTCATCCATAATCAAAAAGTTACATGGATATAGAGTTAGCAGGCACATTTTCACTTTTGCCTGTTCGCCACCACTTAATGTTCCAATGGCCTGTATAGCATGTTTACTTGAAATACCACAACGTGCAAGGTGTTTACGTACATCTTTTGTCACAAGATTAGGATAGACATCTGATATAATCTGTATTGGCGTTCGGGTCCCATCCTGCCACACTAAATCCTGCTCAAAATATCCGATGGCCACTTGTTCTGAAAAGAAAAATTGACCTTGTAAAGAAGGTATTTCTCTTATTAAAGTTTTAAGAAATGTAGATTTTCCTATCCCATTAAACCCAGTAATAACTACTTTTTGTCCTCCTTTAATCAAAAAATTAATATCTGATAAAATTGGATATTGATAACCGACTGATAGATGTTTCACAGATAAATGCTCTGCATCTGTTACAGGAAGTTCCAGAAAATGAAAGAAAGGTTTAATTTCTTTGGATTCCAATGCTTCCAGTTTGTCCATACGATCAAGCTGTTTTTGTCTGCCTCTTGCCATTTTTGATTTTCGTCCGGCAATATTTTTACGGATAAATTCCTCTGTCTTTTTTATTTCTCGTCGCTGTGCAGAGTATTGCCGAATATAATCTTCGCGCAATAAAGTTTTCTTTTTCAAGAACTCAGAGTATGTGCCATAGTATTTGGTTATTTTCTCATTGTCTATATCACAGATACGATTTGCTATCTTATCCAAAAAGCTGTAATCATGGGAAACTACCATAAAGGCATTCTCAAGGTTCGACAAATATTCGGACAGCCATAAAATGTGTTCTTTATCAAGAAAATTAGTAGGTTCGTCAAGCAGTAAAACATCAGGCTTTTCAAGCAACAGCTTTGCTAAAATAACCTTTGCCCTTTGTCCTCCGCTCATCTGTTCAATCATTCTATCAAGTCCAATAGGGAGCAACCCTAACCCACCAGCGACCTGTTCAATACGGGTATCAATGGAATAGAAATCGTGTACTTCCAACTGTTCCTGACACTTTGCAGCCAGGCTTAAAGCATCTATATTGCCATTAGCGGCTTCTGCATAAAAATCATTCATCTTTTGTTCAAGCTCATATAAATCTGAGAATGCAGATTTTAAAAAAGCCTTCATTGTCATATGACTATTTATTTCAGCGTATTGATCCAAATATCCTACAGAAACATCAGGTTGCCATACAAGGCGGCCAGAGTCAGGAATAACTTGCTCTGTACAAATTTTGATTAATGTACTTTTGCCAGTTCCATTTTGACCTACGATACCAATATGCTCTCCTTTGTTTAGTGATAATTCTGTATTTTTATAAAGTGGAGTTTCCCCAAACGTATGAGATAACTCAGTAATTTCTAATAAACTCATAATTTAAATTCCTTCCTTTTGCTTGCTTTGTTAGAGCATGATTATTAATTGCTATGAAAATAAAAAAGCAGAAAGCAAAGATACCCGTAAATATCGTATCTGCCTTCTGCTATGCTGAGAACCCAAATGTCTCAAAATATAGTAAAAGGCTATGAACAAAACATTGTCCATAGCCTTTTACACGTTTTATAATCCACGGAAAATACACAAACAAATAAAACAGCTATAAAGCTGCTTCAAATTTATTGTGTGTTTTCCGATGAAATCTTAAAGCGTAAGTTTATATGCTATACTCTGTACAATGTTTCATCGGTATGGATTGTACAGAGCTGATCTTCCTTTTAAGCTGACTCGTTATAAAAAAACACATGGTGGTTCTCCTCATCTATTTAATATACATCGCAATTTTAGCACACTGTTTTTTGATTGTCAAACAAATTGTAAAGGATTTACCTAATAAAGCCATATATTACAATTTTATCATTCCCTTAGCTCTTAAATAATTAACTACCACTACATCATTTCTTAATTCAAATTCATTACTCTCCCTAAAAACTTATAAGTTATTTTTGTTTTTCACTGATCAGTTCTGCCCATGCAGGGTAAAATCCGGCATTAAGAGCAATGTTTTGAGAATGAAAATGTGAGCTTGCAGTACCGTAAAAGGGTACTTTCCCTCGTTTTAAGATTTCGTTTTTTAAAAGTGCAGTCAGGTATGTTCCTAGTCCTCTTCCCCTGTATTCCGGAATGACATCAATCCCGATTTGCCACATAGTATTACTGTCTGTACTGGCACCGGCCATACCCATTATGTTATCTCCATCCAATGCGGCAACCGAAAGTACATCGGGATGGTTTTTGTCATAAGCAAAGGCTTCTCTAAATCTATTATCATCCTTAAATTGCATTATATCTTCAGCTTCATACCATTTTGTAATGGCAATAGGCTTGATACTGGATGTATTGGGCTTTGGAAGATAATAATAGTGAATATCCTCTATTTCATGACCATATTCCTGCAATTTTTTATCGATTGTACGCAGCTTTGGATATTCAAAAAACCAGGCAGGACTGCTATTTGCTAATTTTTCTTCACACCAGGATATCATAGGAGATTCCGTGCATATAATTATCTTGCTGCCAAAACAAAGTATTTTAAAAAAGCAGCCATCCGTTTCATAAATGCGTCTGCCCTCCAGGAGGTTATTTTTAACTATCGTGCTCTTACCTTTTTCAAAATCGGATAATTGACAATTATAATCCAGTGCTAACTGTATTTTAGCAATTTGTAAAATTTGTTCTTTTGTATACATATCATTACCTCATATTTATAAAATTTTTATATTCTATCCTCAAAGGATATTATTTTGTAAAAGTAAATTTATTGAATTGAATAATGCAACTTATATGTTAATATTTTCTTAACTCATCGGTTCCGTCATCTTCTATCTTTTCTATATTGCGGATAATAACATCATAGGAATAGTTATCGCCGATTCTGACAGTTACCGTATCATTAACTTTATGATGCAACAGAGCTTTTCCAAGAGGAGAATCAATACTAATTCGTTTCTTAATTGAATTTGACCTGACGGTGGTTACAATTTTGTAAGTTACTTCTTCGTCATCTTCAGGTATGTAAACGGTTACAAGAGTATTAAGCCCGACTTCATCGTCGTTGGAATCTTCAGATATTATATGGGCTGTTTTTATCATTTTCTCAAGGTATCTTATTCTGCTTTCATTTTGATTTTTAAATTGTTTTGCTGCTTTGTATTCAAAATTCTCGCTTAAATCCCCATGTGCTCTTGCTTCTTGTACATCCTGCAATGCTTTTTTCCTAACCACAAGTTTTCGATGCTCAATTTCTTCTTCCATTCGTTTTACGTCTTTTTCTGTTATTCTATCATACATAATTACGTTCCCCCTTAATCAATCAGATTTATGTAGTATTATATCATAACTTTTAATATTTGGTTTAAAATAATATGCTTTCAATTTCTACAAAAATATAGCGTAATTTCTACAATCACTTCCACAGCAACTCTTATTATGATATACTTGAACCATGAATATACTCCGACTTCTGGAATGTATTTTTAATCTTAGTTAATAATGGAGGGAAGCATCATGGAAGATATATTTAATATATTAAAGACACTGCAAGCCAAAAGAAAATTTTTCTTACCCTTTTTAGCACTTTTCTGGATTTTCATAACTTGTTTTTTATTCCCTCAACCTTTTATAAATAAAGGTAATTCATCCCTTTTATTTAATGCATCAATGATTTATGCTTATTCAATTGCATGCCTTATGCTATTAGGTATGATAAATATAGATAAAGTCTGGGCAGTATTCTTATTTGTAATGGTAACGGATGCAATTGGAATAGGAAGCCGTTATCTATTAGAATACGGAGAAGTCTCAAATGAAATTAATTACACCTTAACTTCCATATTAGGATATCTATTAATAATACCACTCACGACTACATTGGTATATTTACTAATGTATAGCTTTAAAAAATGGGTAAAATTATAAATAAAACGGCAGGTATAAGATACACTTTTTCTGTAATTGGGGATGCTGCAAAATAAAAAGTTTATACAGGATACAGATTGTAATTTAAGTTTGAATCTTTATATCCGGTATCCCTATTTTATTTTGCAACAACTCTTTATACCATTCTGATTTACATTTCTTCCGGACATTGTATTCCCAATAATTCCATGGATTCTTTCATAATCTTCTGGGTTGCAAAAACAATGGCTAAACGCGCTAGTTTATTTTTGTTTTCCGAATGATTGATGGAACATTTGTGATAGAATTTATTAAACTCTTGTGCTAATCCTATAACATATCGGGCAATTATACTAGGTTCATATAATTCTGCTGCATCCAGAATTGCATTTGGATAATCACTTAATTTTCTTACCAATTGATAGCTGGTTTCCTCCTTAAGAGGAGAAAGATCAATGTCCAGGCTTACTATATAATCAGGATTCTTTCTTAATATACTTTTAGCACGTGCGTAAGTGTATTGAACATATGGACCGGTGGACCCTTCAAAACTAAGAACCTCATCCCATGAAAAATCTATATTTTTTATTCGCTGATGAAATAAATCGTGGAATATAATGGCTCCCACTCCAACCATTTGTGCTATATTCTTTTTGTCAGGTAAATAAGGATTTTTGATTTCTATAGCTTTTTCTGCTCTAAGAATAGCTTCCTCTAACAGTTCTTCCGCATAAACAATATTGCCGCTGCGTGTGGATAATTTCTCACCGGATATACTTACTAAACCATAAAGTATGTGCACTAATCCATTACTCCAGCCATATCCCATCATTTCAATTACTTTAAAGACCTGTGCAAAATGAAGTTGTTGTTCTAATCCTGTAACATATAAACATTTCGTAAAGTGAAAGGTATTCTTCCTATACAGTATGGCGGCTAAATCCCTTGATGGATAAATTGAACTTCCATCACTTTTTGTAATCAGGCATGGGGGCATATTGTATTTTTCTAAATTAACAATTTTAGCGCCCTGACTTTCTTCTAACAACTTTTTATCGGTCAGTTCCTTTACAACCTCAGAAACTTTATCCATATAAAAACTCTCTCCGGTAAAATAATCAAATTCCATTCCAAGCAATTGATAGATGTGATTAAATTCAACCATACTAATATCTTTAAACCATTCCCATATTTTAAGAGCTTCGCTATCTCCTTGTTCCATCTTTAAAAACCAGGAACGTGCCTCTTCTTGAAGCGCTGGATTATCTTTCACTTCCTTATGAAACAATACATAGATTCGTAATAATTCTTTGATACCTTCCTCTTCTACGTTTTCTCTGCTGCTCCAGTTTTTATAAGCAAGGATTAGCTTGCCAAATTGTGTTCCCCAATCCCCTAAGTGATTGATTCTAACAACTTTATATCCGAGTTTCGAGTATATCTTGTATAGAGAATTACCTATTATAGTAGTTCTTAAATGCCCCACATGAAAGTTTTTAGCTATATTAGGAGAAGAATAATCAATACATATGGTCTGATTTTTACCAATGGAATTAGAAATATATGTTTCATTCATGATTTGATCTAGAACTTCTTTTATATAGTAATTTCTTTGAAGAAAAATGTTTAAATATCCATTGACTACTTCTGTTTTATCAATGAATGGGATGTTAGCACAATCAATATGTTTTTTTAGATCTTCTGCAATACTAGTTGGTTTTTTATGATATATCTTAGCTAAAGTAAAACATGGCAATGCATAATCCCCCATCTTATTATCAGGTGGTGTTTCTATTAATGATGTTATGGTTTCTTCTGGTATTTCCGGTGTACAATTTGCAATCAATTTACTAATTTCTTTTATCATATAGATTCCTCCTAAAAAGTATAAAAAAAGGCCGTAATAGAATCTGCATAAAGCTAATCTATTACGGCTCATGATAAGGATAAAATAACTTCACTAACCGCATAGAAACAAGACGTTTACTCCTGTAACTATGCTGATAGTCTTCATAATTACAAGAGCTTACGTCTGTCTCTGCGTCTTAAGTTACTTAGAATTAGTGATGTCATTTTACCATTTCCTTTCAGTTGTTTGATATATATTAACATCATATATGGTCAGTGTCAATTAAAAATGATGCTATTGCTTATTCTGAATATTTTCTATAGCCTTTTTTACTATATTACCGCAGTCTTTTGATGAAACATCTTTCCATCCATTGGTTTTTAACTGATAATAAATACCTAGTTCCTTTGCAATCTCCTCTTTAACATTTTCCGATAGTTTACTTTTAGGTTTATTCATAAGTTCCTCCTTAGATTTTTTATTATTCTAACCTACTTTCGTATTAAAAAAACAGGAAGATACTTCATAACACCATTAAAAATATCAATTACGCTTTAGAGAAAGAATTATCAAAGAAAAACATATCACCCAACGTTCCATCGTCATATTCTGTATTAGGATATCCTTCTACAAGTCTGTAATCTCCTTTTGTATATTCAGTAATAACCTTATTCCAGAAGTATACAGAAGCAGTATTTTTAGGATGTCTTTTTAATTGCCATTTGCCATGAAACATGTCAAAGGTTTTTATAGCAGCATATTTTCCCACACCATTTCGTCTGTATTTATGCATAATAAAAAACTCAGCCATTGAATAATCGGTTACTTCATCTTCCGCTTCTGGATAAGAATTAATCATAACAAAGCCACCTAATTTTTCATCAATTTTTATAAAAAATGCCCACCGATTATCCTCTGTCCAATAATGATCAAGATAGTTGTATCCATACAGCCCTAATTTGTTCACATCTCTATTATCCTATTGTGAAAACTCGTAATCATATTTTTCAAGTAAATTTTTTAGTATCTCTTTATCTTCTATTTCTACTTTTACTAATTTAATATCCATTTATCCTCCATAACTAAATAATCTATTCCTACTGAATAAGTTTATCTAACAATAAGAATAGATTACTATAAAATACTTTATGCCTTTTTTCATTCGTGCCAACGGTCGAAATGTTTAAAAGGTAAAAATAATTAATTCATTTCCTCAATTTCTCTTAGAAGAATTTCCTTAGCAGTAGATATAGCCCTTGCTACACTTCCTTCTTCAAATGGAACTGATAGATTAGCAACCTTTAAAAGTTCCAGATAACTCTTGCTAGAACCTGCTTTACATAGGTTTAGATAATCCTGCCATGCTTCTTCCGGGCTTTCCATATAGCGTTTCTTAAATTCCATAGCACCCATTGTAGTAAGGGTATAATTAATGTAATAGAATGGGTATAGGAATATATGAAGCTTATGATACCAGTAACCACCGCGCTCCATGAATTCGTCATCCTCGTATTTACGCCATGGCATATATTTCTTCTCTAATTTATGCCACTCCATAGTACGCTCTTTTGGTGTTAATTCTGGATGCTCATAAACGATATGTTGGAATTCATCCACTGCAACACCAAATGGTACGAAGGTCATTGCCTCTTGTAAATGAGCAAATCGGAATTTATCAGCATCTTTTCCAAAGAACTGTTCTGCATATGGATATGAGAATTGTTCCATAGACATAGAGTGGATCTCTGCAATATCTGTTCCACCCATGTAATATTGAGGTGTTTTCTGATTTCGCATGGATTCATATCCTGCAAATGCATGACCTAGTTCATGGGTTAATACCTGCATATCGAAAATAGTATGGTTAAAGCAGGAAAATACAAAAGGTGCCTTATAGGAAGCTATAGCAGTCATATAACCTGTAGATGCTTTATTGGGCTTATTCTTAAGATCCATTAGCTCATGGTCAATCATAAAATCAATAAATTCACCAGTTTCCGGACTTAAATCATGATACATTTTCTGTGCCTCTTTTACCAGATAGTCATCATCTCCTATTGGTTGTGCATTACCATCGGGATATATGAATTTTTCATCGTATACTTTTATTTTATCTACACCAATACGTTTTGCTTGAGCTTCATATAGTTTCTCACATAGCGGTACAATTTCTTTTCGAACTTGTTCGCGGAAAGAAGCCACTTCTTTTACACCATAATCGCTTCGTTGCTGTTGTATATAACCAAGAGGAATAAAATTCTCATAGCCTAATGCTTTGCCCATTTCATTTCTAATCTTAACAAGTTCGGCAAAGATTTCTTCCATCTCTTCTTCGTTGCTGTGATAAAAGTCAGAATATGCTTTAAATGCATCTTTTCTCACACTTCTGTCAGGATTTTCAAAGTATTTTTGAACACCATATAGGTTTAAGGTCTGCCCATCAAATGGAATCTTTGCTGTAGCCATTAATTTCTGATATTTTTGTTTTAATTTAGCTTCTTTTTGCCGATATGGAATCAACTCTTCCTTAAATTGATCTACCTGGCGCTTTATACTAATTAGATATTCTTTACCATATTCTTCGGTTATTTCTTTCGTAAAGTTGCAATTTAATATTGCTTTATAAAATGCAGTAGAACTAGCAGCAGCTTCTGCACCTTTTTCATCGTTAAATTCTACTTCCTTTTCGTAGAATTCATTTGTAGTATCTAATGTATTACGAATATATGCTATTGTAGTCATATCGCTTATAGAGACTGAAAGTTCATCTGATTGCTTTAGGACAGTCTGTATTTCTTCATAGCTTTTGGCGTTTTTAACTTGTTCCGTCAATTTCTGAAACTCTGTTTTATACTGCTCAAAGTCTGGACGAACGTATTCAATTGTAGAAAATTTAAAGTTATTCATAATTGCTCTCCTTCTTGATTTTTATAATGAATGTAAAACTTACCATTTAAATTTTATTCTATCAGTAATTATGATATATAACAAGCTATATTAAGCAGTTATTTATAACGTTTATAAAAGCGATTTTTTATTGCACCTTATTTTACTACATACCTCTCAATTGGCATATAAGTCAGGACTTTAGGGTTAGTGGAGTGAGGACAAAACAATATTAAAGTGGTAAAATTAGGTACCGACTATAATGTTTCGATTGACCTAATATGCTATGGTTCGACAAAAATCCTATAACCTGCCGGATTAGTTATTATGGTATCTATATTAAATAAAGCTTATTTATGATCATAATTCTTATTATCCTGATTTTTTGAGGAAACCAATAGTTTTTTATATGTCAGATCTATACCAATTGCACCTAAAGGGGCTGTAATTAAAATAGCCAAAACAGCAACGGTTAAGACAGCCTGGCCGCAGTTAAGACCCATTGCCAGAGGCACTCCACCGATAGCAGCTTGAACGGTGGCTTTTGGTATATAGGCAATCATGCAGAAGACCCTTTCTCTTAGTGTTAAATTTGTTTTTAATAGACAAAGTAATACACCAATCATTCGAAAGACCAGAACACCAAATATTAACAGAATAGCGGAAGCACTTGCGGTAAGGGCATATCGGATATCAACAATGGAGCCCACTAAAACAAATAATAGGGTTTCTGCTGCCACCCATAACTTTCCGTATTTCGCAGATAACCGGTCTGCGACTACTTGGCGTTTTTTCTGCAATGCAATGCCAATACTCATAACAGCCAGCAGTCCAGAAAATGGTATTGTAGTCTTTAAGCGATTCTCCAATGCAACCATTAAGAAAGAGATACTTAATAAAATAATCACTTTAATAGAATCACGCATATGGAACCGTTTAAAAAAGATTGCCAATAATGTTCCTAAGAGTATGCCAACGATAATACCAGTAATGATAGATATTGGAATTTGCATAAAATCAATGGGCGATATTTTGGTGCCTTGGGATAAACCAATAAAAACGGTAAACATAACGATTACAAATACGTCATCTACAGATGCACCTGCCAAAATAAGCTGTGGAATGTTTTTGTCTTTACCATATCCATTTTCCATAAGTACAAGCATCTTGGGGACTATAACTGCAGGTGATACGGCTCCTAGAACAGCACCCATAATAGCGGCTTCGAGAACGGTAATTCCAAGCAGCTTTGGGGCAAGTATAATCATACCTAAGATTTCAAAAGAAGCAGGAACAAAACACATTAGGATAGCCGGTCTTCCAACTTTCTTTAAATCATTAATGTCCAGGGCCAGCCCTGCTCTGGTTAAAATAATAATTAAGGCGATTTGTCTTAAGTCTGCTGATATTTCCAGCATGGTAGGATCAATTAGATTTAGTACATAAGGGCCTAATAGTATACCGGTAACCAGCATTCCTAAAAGCCTTGGTAATTTTAATTTTTGAAATATCCATCCCAGTGACATTCCAAGTAAAAATATTAGCGCTAAGCTTGTGAGCATTTCTCTTCCTCCTATAAATAAAAAATAATGTCTTATCTGACAAGGTGGTTTGGTTTCATAATCCTTAGAAAACAAAAAAAGCTGATAACTCTGTAATTAATACAGAAGTCATCAGCATAAAAGCAGTTTGGGTTAAAAAACCAAGGGAGTACTTCATTCCCGTAGATAAGTATAGCAAAGTATTTTAGACAATACAAGTATTTATTAATATTTTGAAGTAAATTATTCGGAACGTAATGCTTTAGCTGCATCTTTTTTAGATGCTATCTGAATTTTATTCACCATTTCTGAGGAAACCAGTAACACTACAACAAAGAATAGTAAAAATGCTGGAAACCATTGAAAGCCTGTAAGCTTCGACAAAAATCCAAATAAAGGAGGCATGAATGTGCTTCCCATATAGGCCACTGCCATTTGAATTCCCATAATCCCCTGGGAAATCTCTTTGCCAAATCTATTGGGGGTTTCATGTAACATGGCCGGAAAGACTGGTGCACACCCAAGCCCAATGAGAATAAAGGCAAACATTTGTAATATATCAAAGAAAGGTAAGGCAAGCAGGGATGCTCCGCATAAAATGATAACTTGTCCAAGGCGGATAAGATTTTTGTTGTTAATCTTCAGGCTTAAGAAGCCGGATAAAAATCTTCCCATTGTAATTCCAAAATAATATAAGGATATCCAACTTGCTGCAACTTCTGCAGAGATTCCTTTTACCGTAACCAGATAGGAGCTTCCCCATAATCCTGCCGTTGCTTCAATTGCACAATAACATAAGAAACTGATTAAAGCAGGTTTTGCTCCCGGCAAACTTATCAATTGGGATAACTTTATATCTATAGAATCCGTTGTATCTTCTGTTTCTTCCTGCTGGAATTTCTTCCAGAGCGGTAAAGAAAGCATTAAACAAGCTACCAATATAATTTGCAGCACAGCAATTGCACCATAACCCATTCTCCAGTTATTGTTTTTTCGTATGAAAAATGACATAATAAGGGGGCCTGCAGTGGCTCCAATTCCCCAAAAACAATGCAGCCAATTCATATGTTTCGCTTTATAATGAAGGGCTACGAAATTATTTAATGCAGAATCTACTGCTCCGGCACCAATTCCTAAAGGAATTCCACATAAACAAATCCATGGAAAATCTGGTGAAAAGTATGTGCCTGTCAGGCCGGCAGCCGTTAGAAAAACACTTACAGCGGTAATTTTACCAGTCCCAAATCTTTTGATTAACTTTCCGCTGAAAAAGCTGGACAAAATGGTACCTCCGGATATAATCATAGTTACAATACCGGCATAAGAAATAGAAACTTGAAAATCTTTATGTATAATTGGCCATGCCGGTCCTAATAAAGAATCCGGCAAACCCAGGCTGATAAACGCAATATAAATAATAACAAGTAACAGCGTTGCCATAATAAACTCCTTTTGTTTATGTTTATAGTATGGAATGTAATTATAACTTTATTTTTGGCAGGAAGTTGTGAATCACATCTTCAATAGCATGTTCATTATTACTGCGGGTAATGAATTTTGCTATTTTCTTTATTTCCTCCAAAGCATTGGAGGGTGCAAAACTAATATGAGCATTACGTAGTAATTCTATATCGTTGTTAAAATCTCCAATGGCACAAATAATACGATTATTAAATTGGGGAAGTTCTTTTATCAAATTCAGAGCGGAGCCTTTATTAATATCCTTTGGCAGTATTTCTAAGAATTCATCAGAAGAAAATACAAAATCCACTTGATTTGCAAAGCCCTTACTTAGGAATGCATCCAGAATACTATCTAAATGTTCTTTTTGTCCCTGAAATAAGACCTTTAACCATTCTTCTTTCCAGGCAATATCCAAATTACTAATATTGCAAGGTTTATGATTGGAAATAAAACCGTGATTCATGGTATCTAAAGAAGATATAAACAGGTTCTCATAGTCTGTATACACCTGAATATTGACTTCCGGAATATCTTTTATAATCCATGATAGCATCGTATCAATATTTTTTTTATCTAATGTAAATGTTTTAATATAAGAATCTTTCTTAAAGTCATAAATACCGCTTCCGTTGTAGAGGATGGAAGGGGCGTTGATTACTATATCAGATAAAATTTTTTTTACTTTATATTGTGTTCTTCCGGTAGATACGGCGAATAAGCCGCCTCCTTCTTCAAATTTACAAATTGCTTCTTTATTCTCTGCCGAAACCATGGTTTGGGAATTAAATAAAGTTCCGTCTAAGTCACTGAATAAAGCAAATTTACTATAATCCATTGGCTCTCTCCTTATGCTTGCATCTCAATGTAGTTTATATTATTTTTCTGTGTTTATGTATTCAAGAACAGTAATAATTTAAGTTAAAAAACTAATAAAGTAATTATTCCATTTTAAAATAAGCACATTATGGTATGGATTATATCATATAATGTTTTGGAAAAACACCTATTATTTAACTGTTGCATAAAAAAGGATACAAAAAAAGCTCTGAAATCATTCAGGGCATTCATTTATCTAAATTATTTTTGAGTGGATGGAGAAGGATTCGAACCTTCGAAAGCGTCGCTAACAGATTTACAGTCT